>NZ_JACYVY010000087.1:0-92147 GCF_017151825.1 Staphylococcus sp. EG-SA-18 | reverse complement strand
AATATCTACTATAAATCCATTATTAAAATAACGATAACAGTTAAAGTCGGTACAAATGTGCAGACTAAAACTATTTATGTATAACTTACTAGTATTTAAATGAGTACCATTAAAAAGGATGTGAAATAATTTATTAATTTTGATTTATATAAAGAAAAAGGATATGTTACGCCGTTCTTATTGATGCTAACAGCAATTTATTTTTCCATTTTCACTTTTTATATCAGTCAATATAGTTTAAAATTAAAGACATTATATAATATTGAAACTGACTATAACTATAAGATTGTTTTGTTATTGAAAGAAGGGAAAACGCATGAATCATGATAAATCACCAATAATTTTAATTGGTTTCATGGGTACCGGTAAATCTACGATTGGTAAATACGTTGCAGATGAGCAAAATTTATCATTTATTGATATAGATTCATATATCGAAGAGAAGTATAAGTTAACAATACCAGAAATATTTAGTAAACATGGTGAACAATATTTCAGGAATTTAGAGTTCACATGTTTGCAAGAATGTATTAACACTGCAGATATAATTGCTACTGGTGGTGGTATTATTGAGAGTGAAGAGGCATTTAATTTTTTGAAAAATCAAAAAAACATTATTTGGTTAGATTGTAATATTGATATTATATATAGTCGAATCAATGATGACCCACATCGACCTAATGCAAATAATAAGACAATCAAGCAGTTAAATGACTTGTATTGCTCGCGGAATTTAAGATATAATGAAATCGCATTCAAGAAATTTGATAGTCATTTGCTATCAATTTCAGAAATATATTATGAATTGCTAAATTTAATAAAAGCGAGTGATCAGTATTAGAGAGAATAGAGCGTTAAGACTCTATCGCCGAAGGTGCAAGTAATTTATTACGAAACTCTCAGGCAAAAGGATAATACTGTAACGCGTTCCTGAATTGGTGATTTATAAACAGGGTAGCGATTGCTATCCTGTTTTTATAATTTTAAGGGGGTATTTCAATGTCAAGTGATTTAAAACAAACACCTTTATATCAAAATTATGTTGATAGAGGTGCAAAAATTGTGGAATTCGGAGGATGGGCGATGCCTGTTCAATTTTCAAGTATTAAAGAGGAGCATAATGCTGTTCGATACGAAATTGGCCTGTTTGATGTTAGTCATATGGGTGAAATTGAAGTAACAGGTAAAGATGCTAGTCAGTTTGTGCAATATTTATTATCAAATGATACTGATAATTTAACTACTTCAAAAGCATTATATACTGCTTTATGTAATGAAGAAGGCGGTATTATTGATGATTTAGTAATATATAAATTAGCTGACGACAATTATTTATTAGTTGTTAATGCTGCTAATACTGAAAAAGATTTTAATTGGATTTTAAAACACAAAGAGAAATTTGATGTTGAAGTACAAAATGTATCAAACCAATATGGTCAATTAGCAATACAAGGACCAAAAGCTAGAGATTTAATTAATCAATTAGTTGATGAAGATGTAACTGAAATGAAAATGTTTGAATTTAAACAGGGTGTCAAATTATTTGGAGCAAACGTCATTTTATCTCAGTCAGGTTACACAGGTGAAGATGGGTTTGAAATTTATTGTAATATCGATGATACTGAAAAAATTTGGGATGGTTTATTAGAGTATAATGTTATGCCATGTGGGTTAGGCGCTCGTGATACATTAAGATTAGAGGCTGGATTGCCATTACATGGACAAGATTTAACTGAATCAATTACACCATATGAAGGTGGTATCGCTTTTGCAAGTAAACCATTAATTGATGCTGATTTTATTGGTAAATCTGTATTAAAAGATCAAAAAGAAAATGGTGCACCAAGAAGAATAGTGGGATTAGAATTACTTGAAAAAGGAATTGCAAGAACTGGTTATGAAGTTATGGATTTAGATGGAAATATTATTGGAGAAGTAACTTCAGGAACACAGTCTCCATCATCAGGAAAATCAATTGCACTTGCAATGATAAAAAGAGATGAGTTTGAAATGGGTAGAGAGTTGCTTGTTCAAGTTCGTAAGCGTCAATTAAAAGCGAAAATTGTTAAGAAAAATCAAATTGATAAATAATTAAAAAGGGGTGTGCATTGTGAGTCATCGTTATATACCTTTAACTGAAAAAGACAAGCAAGAAATGTTACAAACAATTGGTGCAAAATCTATAGGAGAATTATTCGGTGATGTACCAAGTGACATTTTATTAAATAGAGATTTAAATATTGCTGAAGGCGAAGCGGAAACAACGTTACTTAGAAGATTAAATCGCATTGCAAGCAAGAATATCACTAAAGAAACGCATACATCATTTTTGGGTGCTGGTGTTTATGATCATTACGCGCCATCAGTTGTGGATGCTATGATTTCAAGATCAGAATTTTACACAGCATATACGCCATATCAACCGGAAATTTCTCAAGGTGAATTACAAGCCATTTTTGAGTTCCAAACTTTAATTTGTGAATTAACAGATATGGATGTAGCAAATTCTTCTATGTATGATGGGATGACTAGCTTTGCTGAAGCATGTATCTTAGCATTTAGTCAAACAAAGAAAAATAAAATTGTAGTCTCAAAAGGTTTACATTATCAAGCATTACAAGTACTTCATACTTATGCTAAGACGCGTAAGGAATTCGAAGTAGTGGAAATCGATTTAGATGGCACTGTTACAGATTTGAAAAAATTAGAAGCAGCAGTGGATGATGAAACAGCAGCTGTTGCAGTACAATATCCAAACTTCTACGGTTCAATTGAAGATCTTGAAAAGATTCATAGCTTTATTGAAGATAAAAAAGCATTATTTATCGTATATGCAAATCCATTAGCATTGGGATTACTTACACCTCCAGGTTCATTTGGTGCAGATATTGTTGTAGGTGATACTCAGCCATTCGGAATTCCTGCTCAATTCGGTGGGCCACATTGTGGATATTTTGCAACGACGAAAAAGTTAATGCGTAAAGTGCCAGGTAGATTAGTCGGTCAAACACAAGATGATGAAGGTAATCGTGGCTTTGTATTAACATTACAAGCACGTGAACAACATATTCGACGTGATAAAGCGACATCTAATATTTGTTCTAACCAAGCATTAAATGCTCTAGCGTCATCAATTGCAATGTCAGCACTTGGTAAACAAGGTATCTATGATATTGCAGTTCAAAATATAGAACATGCTAACTATGCTAAACAGCAATTTATTAAAAAAGGTTTTGAAGTATTAGATGGTACATCTTTCAATGAGTTTGTAGTCAAATTTGACAAACCAATTCAACAAGTTAACGAGGAATTAGTGAAGTACAATATTATCGGTGGTTTTGATTTAGGTGTTGTTTCAGACGACTTTAAAAATCACATGTTAATAGCTGTAACTGAATTAAGAACAAAAGATGAAATCGATACATTTGTAGAAAAGGCTGGTGAGTTAAATGACTAGTAAATCAAGTCCATTAATTTTTGAAAGATCTCGTGAAGGCAGATATGCATATTCATTACCAAAAAGTGATATTAAAACAAATTCTGTTGAGTCATTGTTAGATGATAAATTTATTCGTAAAAACAAAGCGGAGTTTCCTGAAGTTGCTGAACTAGACTTAGTACGTCATTATACTGAACTTTCAAATAAAAATTTCGGTGTAGACAACGGATTTTATCCATTAGGTTCATGTACGATGAAGTATAACCCTAAAATTAATGAAAAGGTTGCTAGAATACCAGGATTTAGTGAATCACATCCATTACAAGATGAAGACCAAGTTCAAGGTTCATTAGAAATTATTTATAGTTTGCAAGAAGAATTAAAAGAAATTACTGGTATGGATGAGGTGACATTACAACCAGCTGCTGGCGCACATGGTGAATGGACTGCATTGATGATATTTAAAGCTTATCATGAGAATAATGGTGAAGGTCATCGTGATGAAGTCATTGTGCCAGATTCTGCGCATGGTACGAATCCAGCCTCAGCTTCATTTGCAGGATTTAAATCAGTTACTGTAAAATCAAACGAACGTGGCGAAGTTGATATTGATGACTTGAAACGTGTTGTAAATGAAAATACAGCAGCTATTATGTTAACTAATCCAAACACTTTAGGTATTTTCGAAAAAAATATTATGGAAATCCGTGAAATCGTCCATAATGCTGGGGGTCTATTATATTATGATGGTGCGAATTTAAACGCTATTATGGACAAAGTTCGCCCAGGAGATATGGGATTTGATGCTGTTCATTTAAACTTGCATAAAACATTTACTGGTCCACATGGTGGTGGCGGTCCTGGTTCAGGTCCAGTCGGTGTAGTAAAAGAACTAGCAAGTTACTTACCAAAGCCAATGGTTATTAAAGATGGCGACAAATTTAAATATGATAATGACATTAAAAATTCTATCGGACGTGTAAAACCATTTTATGGTAACTTTGGTATTTACTTAAGAGCTTATACGTATATTCGAACTATGGGAGCAACTGGACTTAAAGAGGTTTCTGAAGCAGCGGTTCTTAATGCGAATTATATTAAAGCACGTTTATCTAAACACTTTGAAATACCTTATAAACAATATTGTAAACACGAGTTTGTGTTAAGTGGTGTGCGTCAAAAAGAATTTGGTGTACGTACTTTAGACATGGCTAAGCGATTATTAGATTTCGGTGTACATCCACCAACAATATACTTCCCATTAAATGTTGAAGAAGGTATGATGATTGAACCGACTGAGACAGAGTCTAAAGAAACACTTGATTATTTTATCGATACATTAATTAGTATTGCTGAAGAAGCTAAAAATGATCCTGATAAAGTGCTAGAAGCACCACATACAACTGTGATTGATCGATTAGACGAAGCTACAGCTGCTCGTAAACCAATATTAAAGTTTGAAAATCTTAAACAGGAAAAATAAAGTATTAAACACATATTCCGAGAATTATTATTCTAACTTTGTATGAAGATTTAAGGATAATGGTTTCAAAATCAATTGAAAAAGACAATTTCTATTTAAACAAGAAAACTAAACCGAAGTAATAACTCTTAGGGTTTGGTATTATTCTTTCATAGAAATTGTCTTTTCATTTTTTAGATTGCGGTAATTGAATCGTATTGAAAATGAGCTGAACTTTCTTTATTATGCTGAAACTAAGTTTAATGATCAGTGAAGCTAGAGAAATATAGTAACAGACTTTGTTAAAAAATTAAAATCTGAGTATTGTTATTGATGATCAATTAACACTCAGATTTTATTAAATCGTATATTAAATTTACAAAAACTATTTTTTAGACTTTATTTTTCCAGTCCATTTTTTATAGCCGCCTTTTAACATATAGATATCTGTATATCCATTCTTTTTCAAAATACGAGCGGCTCTATAGCTAGCAATCCCATTGGCATCACATAAGTATACCGGTTGGTCTTTTCTTAATCCTTGGAATCGTTGCCTGAACATTGTCATAGGAATATTGCGAGACCCATTAATGTGACCGTAGTCATAGTCAACTTTCTCTCTAACATCGATGACTTGAGCTTTTCTAATCCCATTATGGAATTCATTTTGATCTAATTCTTTAACAGCTCGCTTGTTAAGAATTTGTTGAACAATCATATAAGCAATAATTGCTATAACTAAAATTATTGCGATGTACAAACTAGCACTCATCTTGCATCCTCCCTAATTAAACGATAATATAATTATAAGACTGTTAGGTCAAATTATCAAAATATTTCACTAAAGAATTACAATTATTATTCATTTAGTTAAATTGATTAATTAGCGAATCAAATATTATACATTTTGCTGATAGGAGTTCTTGAATATGACTGAAACTTGGAATTTTATTAATACAGGAAGTAAAGACCCATATTATAATATGGCAATGGATGAAGCGTTATTAAATTTTGTCTCTAGAGGTGAAATTGATCCAGTTATACGTTTTTACACATGGAATCCTGCAACATTATCAATAGGGTATTTCCAAAGGCTACAAAAAGAAATTGATATTGATAAGGTTAAAGAGAAAGGTTTTGGTCTCGTAAGGCGTCAAACTGGTGGCCGTGGGGTGCTACATGATAAAGAGTTAACTTACAGTGTGATTGTGCCTGAATCGCATCCGAATATGCCTTCTACAGTTACAGAAGCGTACAGAGTGATTTCACAAGGATTATTAGAAGGATTTAAAAACTTAGGATTTAATACTTATTTTGCGGTACCTAAAACGCCTGAAGAGCGTCAAAAATTAAAACAACCTCGAAGTTCAGTGTGTTTTGATGCACCAAGTTGGTATGAGCTAGTTGTTGAAGGCCGTAAGATTGCTGGGAGTGCTCAAACGAGACAAAAGGGCGTAATCCTCCAACACGGTTCGATTTTACAAGATATTGATATTGATGAACTGTTTGATATGTTTATTTATAAAAATGAAAGATTAAAATTAAAAATGAAAGAGGCATTCGTTGAAAAAGCAGTTGCCATCAATGATATTTCAGATAAACACATTACTATTAGTCAAATGGAAGAAGCTTTCGAGAAAGGTTTTAAGAAAGGTTTAAATATAGAATTAAAGCCACTTGAATTAACAGAAGCTCAATTGGCAGAAGTGGAAGAATTAACTGAAAAATATCGTTCAGATGAATGGATGTTTAGAAAGTAGTTTTTAGAATAAAAAATGGAAGCACGTAGACTATTTTACCTACAAGTGCTTCCATTTTTTTATCTATTTTCTTCTTTGATTTCTTTTATACTTACGCATCGCTTTGCGATATTTGCGTTGGTCTTCAGTTAAGATGAAGAAATAATAAATCAGATAAATAATACCAGCTATTACAGCAAAGCTGACTAACATTCTGACGATTGAAAAAATAAAGGCATCTAGATTCATTACTAATCCAATCGCAGCAATAATAAGTACAAGATAAAATATTATATTACGCATTAAAAGACTCCTATCATGATTTTGCATTTAAGTTTAATTTTGACAACGCTTGTTGTCCTTTTGTAAGTTGTTTTTTATCTTTATTTTGATAGCCATTTTTAATATCATCAAATGCATGATTCAAATCAGAGTTTAATTTATCGATATTTTTAGACGTTTTTTTATCATCATCACTAAGTGATAAACCATCGATAGCATCTTTGTATGAAGTGTGAGCACTTTGAATATCATTAGAAATTTGATTTAATTTCGATTGAACATTCTTATCGCCTTTGTTTTTACTTACATCTTTCTCAATATCGTTATAGGATTTCAAAGCTTTAGCAACTTTGTCGTAGTATGTTGATGTAACATTCATCAATTTAATTTTCGTATTATTAGATGCAGTTTTTTTACTGTTTTCTTTATCCTTTTCAAGCCCTTTAATTTTAGATTTAGAATCACTAATTTGTTGATTAAGTTCTTGAATATCTAGTTTGAGTTGATGATTATCTTCTCTTAAATCTGTTGTTTTTTCTTCTAATGGTGCTAAATTTTGTGATCCACATCCAGCTAACAATAATGTTGCGCCAACAATTGAAACCAATTTTTTCATTACTATCTCCCTAAAATCAATATCTATTATTTTTTATCCTCATTATGATATTATTTTAATGTATAAAGTTGAAATGCACAAACGTTTCACTAGGAGGTAATAAGATGAGCAGAATAACACAAGTGCATCGTATTTTAGAACAAAAACATTTAGATGCGATTATCATTCTTTCGGATTACAATAGAAGATATTTATCAGGTTTTACTGGTACCAGTGGAGCACTTATCATATCTAAAGATAAACAATATTTGATAACAGACTTTAGATATATTGATCAAGCAACTAAGCAAGCGCCAAATTATGAAATTATTAATCGTAAATCTACTATTATTGGTGAGATTAAAGAATTGCTACACCAAGAAAATTTTGAAAATGTAGGTTTTGAGGGGCACCATGTAAGTTATGATACATACCTTGAATTAAATAAAAGCCGTATATCATTAATAAGCATTTCTAATACTGTAGATAAAATTAGAGACGTCAAAGATGCTGAGGAAATTGCTTTAATTCAAAAAGCAGCTAATATTGTTGATGAAACATATGAATATATTTTAACTGTTGTAAAAGCAGGTATGACTGAAAAAGAATTAAAGGCAATATTAGAAAGTAAAATGCTAGAATTAGGAGCAGATGGACCATCATTCGATACGATTGTAGCATCTGGTCATAGAGGTGCATTACCACATGGTGTTGCAAGTGACAAAATTATTGAAAAAGGCGACATGATTACATTAGATTTTGGCGCGTATTATAACGGCTATTGTTCAGATATTACTAGAACATTTGCTATTGGAGAACCAGATCCTAAACTGAAAGAAATATATCAAATAGTACTTGAATCTCAAATGAAAGCAATTAATGAGATTAGACCTGGCATGACTGGTGCAGAAGCTGATGCCATTTCAAGAAACTATTTAGAGTCAAAAGGGTATGGAAAAGAATTTGGACATTCACTAGGACATGGTATTGGTTTAGAAATCCATGAAGGGCCAATGCTGGCTCGTACGATACAAGATAAACTTCAAGTTAACAACTGTGTTACAGTAGAACCTGGTGTTTATATAGAAGGTTTGGGCGGTATAAGAATAGAAGATGATATTTTAATTACAGAAAATGGTTGTCAAGTCTTTACTAAATGCACAAAAGACCTTATAGTTTTAACATAAGCGTGTAAAATGAGGAGGAAACTGAATGATTTCGGTTAATGATTTTAAAACAGGTTTAACAATTTCTGTTGATAACGCTATTTGGAAAGTTATAGACTTCCAACATGTAAAGCCTGGTAAAGGTTCAGCATTCGTTCGTTCAAAATTACGTAATTTAAGAACTGGTGCAATTCAAGAGAAAACGTTTAGAGCTGGTGAAAAAGTTGAACCAGCAATGATTGAAAATCGTCGCATGCAATATTTATATGCTGACGGAGATAATCATGTATTTATGGATAATGAAAGCTTTGAACAAACAGAACTTTCAAGTGATTACTTAAAAGAAGAATTGAATTACTTAAAAGAAGGTATGGAAGTACAAATTCAAACATACGAAGGTGAAACTATCGGTGTTGAATTACCTAAAACTGTTGAATTAACAGTAACTGAAACAGAACCTGGTATTAAAGGTGATACTGCAACTGGTGCTACTAAATCGGCAACTGTTGAAACTGGTTATACATTAAATGTACCTTTATTTGTAAACGAAGGTGACGTTTTAATTATCAACACTGGTGATGGAAGCTACATTTCAAGAGGATAATCTCTAATTTGTTAACAAATAGCTTGTATTCACTATACTGATTTAACGTAAGATATTCTAAATAAGTCTCATAAAGCTATTGCCTAAAATGATTATAGGTTATATGCTGATATGAGGCTTTTTATTTTTAAAATAATTTTTAAAATATAAAACGAATCGTCTAATTGGTAGTGAAAAAACATAGACATGAGTAAAGGTATATATCTACATATCATATTGTTGAGGATTAAACATAATAGCTAATAAAAATAACATTGATATGTTTAACTGAATGCATAAAATTTTTAATCAAGAGTTAAGATGAGTCAATGTTAAGTAATAAATACACAAGTGTTTTTAATTTAAAATGTGTTTTTATTATATCTTTGGGATAGACTTATAATGTCGCCAGCAATATGAACATGCTTGAATTGAAGAGTTGTCTCAAGTAAAATAGACGGGTAGATGAAAACAAACTGAAGGAGTCAGTAATAATGAACTTTAAAGAAATCAAAGAATTAATTGAAATTCTGGATAAATCAACTTTAACGGAAATCAATATTGAAGATACTAAAGGCAAAGTGACGCTTAAGAAAGAAAAAGAAACTGAGATTATCACGCCACAAATCTCACAAATGCCAGTTGAAGCTGCGGCAATGCCTATGCCTCAAGTACAATCAACTGATAGCAATAAAACTGAAGCTCCAAAGCCAACTTCAGATAATCACAAAACAATTAATGCACCTATGGTAGGTACATTTTACAAATCGCCATCTCCAGACGAAGAAGCATATGTGCAAGTTGGGGACACTGTTTCAAATGAAACAACAGTGTGTATTTTAGAGGCAATGAAACTATTTAATGAAATTCAAGCAGAAATTTCAGGTGAAATTGTTGAAATCTTAGTAGAAGACGGACAAATGGTAGAGTATGGCCAACCGTTATTTAAGGTGAAATAATGAAAAAGGTTTTAATTGCAAACCGCGGTGAAATCGCAGTTAGGATTATTCGCGCTTGTCGTGATTTAGGCATCCAAACTGTTGCAATCTATTCTGAAGGGGATAAAGATGCGCTACATACTCAAATTGCTGATGAAGCATATTGCGTAGGTCCCACTTTGTCTAAAGATTCATATTTAAATATTCCGAACATCTTATCTATTGCAACTTCTACAGGTTGTGATGGCGTTCATCCGGGTTATGGCTTTTTAGCTGAAAATGCTGACTTTGCAGAATTATGCGAAGCATGCCAATTGAAGTTCATTGGACCAAGTTATCAATCTATCCAAAAAATGGGTATCAAAGATGTTGCTAAGGCAGAAATGATCAAAGCCAATGTTCCAGTTGTTCCTGGTAGTGATGGTTTAATGAAAGACGTCTCAGAAGCTAAGAAAATCGCTAAAAAAATTGGCTATCCGGTCATCATTAAAGCTACTGCTGGTGGTGGCGGAAAAGGTATTCGTGTTGCTCGTGATGAAAAAGAACTTGAAACTGGCTTCCGAATGACAGAACAAGAAGCTCAAACTGCATTTGGTAATGGTGGACTTTATATGGAGAAATTCATCGAAAACTTCCGCCATATTGAAATCCAAATTGTTGGGGACAGCTATGGTAATGTAATTCATTTAGGAGAACGTGATTGTACAATTCAAAGACGTATGCAGAAATTAGTGGAAGAAGCACCTTCCCCAATTTTAGATGATGAAACACGTCGTGAAATGGGAAATGCCGCAGTGCGTGCAGCGAAAGCTGTAAATTATGAAAATGCGGGAACAATTGAGTTTATATATGATTTAAATGATAATAAATTTTATTTTATGGAAATGAATACACGTATTCAAGTAGAACATCCTGTAACTGAAATGGTAACAGGAATTGATTTAGTTAAATTACAATTACAGGTTGCTATGGGTGACGTGTTACCGTATAAACAAGAAGATATTAAATTAACAGGACACGCAATTGAATTTAGAATTAATGCTGAAAATCCTTACAAGAACTTTATGCCATCACCAGGTAAAATTGAGCAATATCTTGCACCAGGTGGATATGGTGTTCGAATAGAGTCAGCATGTTATACTAATTATACGATACCGCCATATTATGATTCGATGGTAGCGAAATTAATCATACATGAACCGACACGAGATGAAGCGATTATGGCTGGCATTCGTGCATTAAGTGAATTTGTGGTTCTTGGTATTGATACAACTATTCCATTCCATATTAAATTATTGAATAACGATATATTTAGAAGCGGTAAATTTAATACAAACTTTTTAGAGCAAAATAGCATTATGAATGATGAAGGTTAATAGGAGGTCAATCCATGGTCAAAGTAACTGATTATTCAAATTCAAAATTAGGTAAAGTAGAAATAGCGCCAGAAGTGCTATCTGTTATTGCAAGTATAGCTACTTCGGAAGTCGAAGGCATCACTGGCCATTTTGCTGAATTAAAAGAAACAAATTTAGAAAAAGTTAGTCGTAAAAATTTAAGCCGTGATTTAAAAATCGAGAGTAAAGAAGATGGCATATATATAGATGTATATTGTGCATTAAAACATGGTGTTAATATTTCAAAAACTGCAAACAAAATTCAAACGTCAATTTTTAATTCAATTTCTAATATGACAGCGATAGAACCTAAGCAAATTAATATTCACATTACACAAATCGTTATTGAAAAGTAATGTCATACCTAATTCAGTAATTAAATAAAGAAAAATACAAACGTTTGAAGGAGTTAAAAATGAGTCGTAAAGAATCCCGAGTGCAAGCTTTTCAAACTTTATTTCAATTAGAAATGAAGGACAGTGATTTAACGATAAATGAAGCGATAAGCTTTATTAAAGACGATAATCCAGATTTAGACTTCGAATTTATTCATTGGCTAGTTTCTGGCGTTAAAGATCACGAACCTGTATTAGACGAGACAATTAGTCCTTATTTAAAAGATTGGACTATTGCACGTTTATTAAAAACGGATCGTATTATTTTAAGAATGGCAACATATGAAATATTACACAGTGATACACCTGCTAAAGTCGTAATGAATGAAGCAGTTGAATTAACAAAACAATTTAGTGATGATGATCATTATAAATTTATAAATGGTGTATTGAGTAATATAAAAAAATAAAATTGAGTGATGTTATATGTCAGATTATTTAAGTGTTTCAGCTTTAACGAAATATATTAAATATAAATTTGATCAAGATCCACATCTCCAATCTGTATTGATTAAAGGTGAGCTTTCAAATTTCAAAAAGCATTCAAGTGGTCATTTATACTTTAATGTGAAAGATAAAGAAAGCGTTATAAGTGCCATGATGTTCAAAGGTAGTGCTTCTAAATTAAACTTCGAACCTAAAGAAGGAGATGAAGTCTTATTAGAAGCACGTGTTTCTGTTTTTGAACGTCGTGGAAACTATCAAATTTATGTAAATAAAATGCAATTAGATGGTATAGGGAACTTATATCAAAAATTAGAAGCATTAAAGAAAAAATTAACTGAAGAAGGTTGTTTTGATAAAGCGAATAAGAAATCAATACCTAAGTTTCCTAAAAAAATTGCAGTTTTAACAGCGAGTACAGGTGCCGCAATTCGAGATATCCATTCAACGATAAATAGTCGTTTTCCATTAGCTGAACAAATACAAATTAGTACTTTGGTTCAAGGTGAAAAAGCAAAGGACGACATTATTGAAAAAATTGAATATGCAGATAGTTTAGGTGTAGATACCATTATTGTAGGTCGAGGCGGTGGATCCATAGAAGATTTATGGAATTTTAACGAAGAAGCTGTCGTCCGTGCAATATATAATTGTAAGACACCGATTATATCAGCAGTAGGTCATGAAACAGACTTTACATTAAGTGATTTTGCTGCAGACATCAGAGCTGCGACTCCAACTCAAGCTGCTGTTATTGCAACACCAGACCAATATGAATTGCTGCAACAAATACAGCAATATCAGTTTACATTGACTCGTTTCATCAAGAAACATTTAGAACAACAACGTAAACATGTTGAACATTTGTCATCGTATTACAAGTTTAAACAACCAACTTTATTGTATGATCAACAGATACAACGTCGAGATGATTTAGAAAAGAGACTGAAACAACAAATTCAGGCAACTTTTGAACAACAGAGACATCGATTAATGCTGTTGCAACAACGTTATAATTTAAAAGCATTACTAAGTAGTGTTAATCAAGAACAACAAAATAATCTTCAATTGACAAACCAACTTGTTAAATTATTGAATTCTAAGATATTAAGTTATAAAAATGATTTGAAAAATAAAGTAGAAAACTTAAACAATTTAAGTCCAACTAATACAATGTTGCGTGGATATGCAATTGTTAATAAAAAAGACGAAGTCATTACGAGTACTAAAGATTTAACAGAAAATGATCAATTGACGTTAACAATGAAAGATGGCTTAGTAGATGCAAAAGTTACGAAAGTAAGGTGTAATAATGACTAAAGAAACGCAAAGTTTTGAAGAAATGATGCAAGAATTAGAGCAAATTGTTCAAAAATTAGATAATGAAACAGTATCTTTAGAGGAATCATTAGATTTATATCAACGTGGTATGAAACTATCAGCAGCTTGTGACACAACTTTAAAAAATGCCGAAAAAAAGGTGAATGACTTAATAAAAGAAGAAGCTGAGGATGTAAAAAATGACGAATCTACCGATGAATAAATTAATAGATGAAGTCAATAATGAATTATCGGTTGCGATAAATAAATCAGTAATGGATACTCAGCTAGAAGAAAGTATGTTGTATTCATTAAATGCTGGAGGTAAACGCATCCGACCAGTTCTGTTATTACTCACTTTAGATTCACTAAATACCGAGTATGAGTTAGGTATGAAGAGCGCAATTGCACTAGAAATGATTCATACATATTCACTTATTCATGATGACCTACCAGCGATGGATAATGATGATTATCGACGAGGAAAATTAACAAATCATAAAGTATATGGTGAGTGGACTGCGATATTAGCAGGTGATGCTTTATTAACTAAAGCATTTGAACTTATTTCAAGTGATGATAGATTAACTGATGAAGTAAAAATAAAAGTTCTACAACGGCTGTCAATAGCAAGTGGTCATGTTGGAATGGTCGGCGGTCAAATGTTAGATATGCAAAGCGAAGGCCAACCAATTGATCTTGAAACTTTGGAAATGATACACAAAACAAAAACAGGAGCATTATTAACTTTTGCGGTTATGAGTGCAGCAGATATCGCTAATGTCGATGATGCAACTAAAGAACATTTAGAAAGTTATAGTTATCATTTAGGTATGATGTTCCAGATTAAAGATGATTTATTAGACTGCTATGGTGATGAAGCAAAGTTAGGTAAAAAAGTGGGCAGCGATCTTGAAAATAATAAAAGTACGTACGTGAGTTTATTAGGGAAAGATGGCGCAGAAGATAAATTGACTTATCATAGAGACGCAGCAGTGGATGAACTAACGCAAATTGATGAACAATTCAATACAAAACACTTATTAGAAATCGTTGATTTATTTTATAGCAGGGATCACTAAAAGCAAATATATCGATTAGCAACAATTGTAAAGTTTGAAATGTCTCAAAAGGCATATTCAACTGACGTTGTTTGTTAATCGATTTTTCTCATGTTGAAACTTAAAATTATGTTGAAGACTTTCATTTAAAAAATAGAATTTTCAATTTCTATACGACAATATTCGTATCTGTGATATCAATGTGATTTTAATTAAATATGTTCAAACAATTGACGCTTATTAAATCTAATAATTAGCAAGTTTATTACACATATATTCATTTTTATACATATTTTAAGCAATTGTTATGCGTAATATGAAAAATATTTATAAATAGATAACCAAGATAGATAAACCATGTTTACCCTTTTTACGTAAAGGTGTTTAGTAGTCGTAAATCAGTGCATGTGTTAAAATAAATGTATAAATATTCGTAATCAGAGGTGTTTACTGTGCCCAAAAAATCGGTTAGGCATATAAAAATTAGAGAAATTATTTCAAATGAACAGATAGAGACACAAGATGAATTAGTTAAACGATTAAACGATTATGATTTAAATGTCACTCAAGCAACTGTTTCTCGTGATATTAAAGAACTACAACTTATTAAAGTACCTATACCTTCAGGTCAATATGTTTATAGTTTACCAAATGATAGAAAATTCCATCCTTTAGAAAAATTGGGACGTTATTTAATGGATTCCTTTGTTAATATAGATGGTACTGATAATTTACTTGTTCTAAAAACGTTACCTGGTAATGCACAATCTATTGGAGCTATATTAGACCAAATCAATTGGGAAGAAGTACTAGGCACAATTTGTGGTGATGATACTTGTTTAATTATTTGTCGAAGCAAAGAGGCAAGTGATGAAATCAAGTCAAGAATTTTCAATTTGTTATAAGGATGCGATGAGTTTATGTTACAAACCTTATCAATCAAGCAATTTGCTATTATTGAAGAGTTAGAAATTCAATTTTCTGATGGTTTAACTGTTTTAAGTGGTGAAACGGGTTCAGGTAAGTCAATTATTATAGATGCAATTGGACAATTAATTGGAATGAGAGCTTCATCTGATTTTGTAAGACATGGTGAAAAAAAGGCTGTCATCGAAGGTATATTTGATATTGACGAGAGTAAAGATGCTATACATATATTGAAAAATATGGATATTGATGTAGATGAAGATTTTTTATTAGTTAAACGGGAAATTTTCAGCTCTGGTAAAAGTCTTTGTAAAATTAATAATCAAACAGTTACTTTACAAGATTTACGAAAAGTTATGCAAGAATTATTAGATATTCATGGCCAACATGAAACGCAGTCTTTGTTGAAACAAAAATACCATTTAACATTATTGGATAATTACGCAGAATCACGTTATCAAGATTTGTTGGATAAATATCATCAAACTTTTCAAAATTATAAAGCCAAAAAGCAAGAGTTAGAAGATTTAGAATCAGCAGACCAAGCATTGCTGCAGCGTTTAGATTTAATGAAATTCCAATTAGAAGAATTGTCTGAAGCACATCTAAAAGAAGGCGAAATAGAGCAACTTGAAATAGATATTAAACGCATTCAAAACTCTGAAAAATTAAGCTTAGCGCTTAATAACGCACATATGACATTAACGGATGAAAATGCTATCACTGATCGTTTGTATGAACTAAGCAACCATTTGTTAACAATAAACGATATAGTTCCAAACAAATATGACAAATTAAAAGAAGATATTGATCAATTTTACTACATTTTAGAAGATGCAAAACATGAGTTATATGATGAAATGGCAAATACAGAATTCGACGAACAAGTGTTAAACGAGTATGAATCTCGTATGAATTTGCTGAATAATTTAAAACGTAAATATGGAAAAGATATTTCAGAATTAATCGCATATCAAGAAAAGCTTAATAATGAAATCAATAAAATTGAAAACTATGAACAAAGTACATCGCAGTTACGAGAAGAAATAAATGCATTGTATAATCAAGTTATAGAGGTTGGACAAGCGTTATCAAAGCAGCGTCGTATAGTCGCTAGGGAGTTAAGAGACCACATTGTATCGGAAATTCAAAACTTACAAATGAAAGACGCAAATCTTGAGATTTCATTTAAAAAATTAGAAGAACCGAATATTGATGGAATCGAATTTGTAGAATTTTTAATCAGTCCAAATAAAGGGGAACCATTAAAAAGTTTAAATAAAATTGCGTCAGGTGGAGAACTTTCTAGAATTATGTTAGCGTTAAAAAGTATTTTTGTTAAATCGAGAGGTCAAACTGCAATTTTATTCGATGAGGTTGACTCAGGTGTATCTGGACAAGCTGCACAAAAAATGGCAGAGAAAATGCGAGATATAGCTGAATATATACAAGTTATTTGTATCTCTCACTTACCACAAGTTGCATCGATGAGCGACCATCATTTATTAATTTCGAAATCATCAAAAGATGATCGTACAACAACACAAGTTCAAGAGTTAATTAGCGATGATAAAGTAGATGAAATTGCACGAATGATTTCAGGTGCAAGTGTTACTGATTTAACTCGAGAAAATGCAAGAGAAATGATACAACACAATCAAAGACGTAGATAATTTCCAAAGTGTGTTGAATACTCATTTATGGATTTATTTATGTGCATTCAAACTAAATAGACAATCATGTAAAATAGGTAATTAATGGACATGAAAACTATGTATTAATAAATTTTCAATGGATATATATCATTAGTTAGGAGTAAGAACATGTCAGAGAAACAATATGATTTAGTCGTTCTCGGTGGAGGTACTGCAGGATATGTTGCTGCGATACGTGCGTCTCAATTAGGTAAAAAAGTGGCAATAGTAGAACGACAACTATTAGGAGGTACTTGTCTCCATAAAGGTTGTATTCCTACTAAATCGCTGCTTAAATCTGCTGAAGTATTTCAAACAGTAAAACAGGCAGCAATGTTTGGCGTTGATGTCAAAGATGCTAATGTTAATTTTGAAAATATGTTGGCACGAAAAGAAGACATTATTAATCAAATGTATCAAGGTGTAAAGCATTTAATGCAACACAATCACATTGACATTTATAATGGCACGGGACGTATTCTAGGTACATCTATATTTTCACCTCAAAGTGGCACAATTTCTGTCGAATATGAAGATGGTGAATCAGACTTATTACCAAACCAATTTGTATTAATTGCAACTGGTTCTTCGCCTGCAGAGTTGCCATTCTTATCATTTGATCATGATAAAATTTTATCTAGCGATGATATATTATCATTAAAGACGTTACCATCAAGTATTGGTATTATTGGTGGTGGTGTTATCGGAATGGAATTTGCATCATTGATGATAGATTTAGGTGTTGACGTAACAGTTATAGAAGCAGGTGAAAGAATTTTACCAACTGAAAGTAAACAAGCTTCACAACTATTAAAAAAATCATTGTCAGCACGTGGTGTTAAATTCTATGAGGGAATAAAACTTTCTGAAAATGATATAAATGTTAACGAAGATGGTGTTACGTTTGAAATTTCCTCAGACATAATTAAAGTAGATAAAGTGTTGCTATCGATTGGTAGAAAACCTAACACATCAGATATAGGTTTAAACAACACTAAAATAAAACTTTCAACATCAGGACATATTTTAACGAACGAATTTCAACAAACTGAAGATAAACATATTTATGCAGCTGGTGATTGTATTGGAAAATTACAATTGGCACATGTTGGATCAAAAGAAGGTGTTGTGGCTGTTGATCATATGTTTGAGGGGAACCCAATCCCAGTAAACTATAACATGATGCCTAAGTGTATTTATTCACAACCTGAAATTGCTTCTATCGGTTTAAACATTGAACAAGCAAAGGCAGAGGGAATGAAAGTTAAAAGTTTTAAAGTACCATTTAAAGCAATTGGTAAAGCAGTGATTGATAGCCATGACACAAACGAAGGGTATAGCGAAATGGTGATTGATCAATCAACTGAAGAAATTGTGGGTATTAATATGATTGGTCCACATGTAACAGAATTGATTAATGAGGCATCACTGTTGCAGTTCATGAATGGCTCGGCATTAGAATTAGGACTAACAACACACGCACATCCTTCCATCTCTGAAGTGTTGATGGAATTAGGATTGAAAGCAGAAAGTAGAGCTATTCACGTATAAATAGGAGGATTTAACATGATTGATTATAAATCATTAGGCCTTAGCGAAGAAGACCTAAAAGTAATATATAAATGGATGGATTTAGGTAGAAAAATAGATGAAAGACTGTGGTTATTGAACCGTGCAGGTAAAATTCCATTTGTTGTAAGTGGTCAAGGACAAGAAGCAACTCAGATTGGGATGGCATACGCATTAGAAGAAGGTGATATTACAGCGCCTTATTATAGAGATCTAGCTTTCGTTACTTATATGGGTATCTCAGCGTATGATACGTTTTTATCAGCGTTTGGAAAGAAAGACGATGTTAACTCTGGTGGAAAACAAATGCCATCACACTTTAGTAGTAGAGCTAAGAATATTTTGTCTCAAAGTTCACCGGTAGCAACTCAAATACCCCATGCTGTTGGTGCTGCTTTAGCTTTAAAAATGGATGGTAAGAAGAAAATTGCAACAGCAACTGTTGGTGAAGGTAGCTCAAACCAAGGTGACTTCCATGAAGGTTTAAACTTCGCGGGTGTACACAAACTTCCTTTTGTATGTGTCATTATAAATAATAAATATGCAATTTCAGTACCTGATTCATTACAATACGCAGCTGAAAAATTATCGGATAGAGCACTTGGTTACGGTATACATGGTGAACAAGTAGATGGTAATGATCCATTAGCAATGTATAAAGCGATGAAAGAAGCAAGAGATCGAGCTATTTCTGGTCAAGGTTCAACTTTGATTGAAGCAGTAACAAGTCGTATGACAGCTCATTCATCAGATGATGACGACCAATATCGTACGAAAGAAGAGCGTGAAGCGCTTAAAAAAGCTGACTGCAATGAAAAGTTCAAAAAAGAGTTGCTTTCAGCTGGCATTATCGATGATGCTTGGTTGGCAGAAATAGAAGCGGAGCATAAAGACATCATCAATAAAGCGACAAAGGCTGCTGAAGACGCGCCATATCCAAGTGTCGAAGAAGCCTATGCATTTGTGTACGAAGAAGGGAGTCTTAACTAATGGCTAAATTATCTTATTTAGAGGCGATACGCCAGGCACAAGACTTAGCATTACAACAAAATAAAGATGTGTTTATTCTTGGTGAAGATGTTGGTAAAAAAGGTGGCGTATTTGGTACTACTCAAGGACTACAACAACAATATGGTGAAGACAGAGTTATCGATACGCCATTAGCTGAGTCAAATATTGTTGGAACTGCCATTGGTGCAGCTATGGTAGGTAAAAGACCAATTGCAGAAATTCAATTTGCAGATTTTATTTTACCTGCGACAAATCAAATTATTAGTGAAGCTGCGAAAATGCGTTATCGTTCAAATAATGATTGGCAATGCCCATTAACGATTCGTGCACCATTTGGTGGCGGTGTTCACGGAGGACTATATCATTCACAAAGTATTGAAAGTATATTTGCTTCATCACCAGGTTTAACAATTGTTATTCCTTCCACACCGTATGATGCTAAAGGGCTTTTATTATCATCTATCGAATCAAATGATCCAGTATTGTACTTTGAGCATAAAAAAGCTTATCGTTTCTTAAAGGAAGAAGTGCCAGAAGAATATTACACTGTACCTTTAGGAAAAGCAGATGTTAAACGTGAAGGTGAAGATTTAACAGTATTTTGTTATGGATTAATGGTCAATTATTGTTTACAAGCAGCGGATATTTTAGCTGCAGACGGTATCAACGTTGAAGTCGTTGATTTACGAACTGTTTATCCATTAGATAAAGAAACAATTATTGATCGTGCTAAAAATACAGGTAAAGTTTTACTTGTAACTGAAGATAATTTAGAAGGTAGTATTATGTCAGAAGTGTCAGCGATTATTGCAGAGCATTGCTTGTTCGATTTAGATGCACCAATCATGCGTTTAGCTGCTCCAGATGTACCATCTATGCCATTTTCTCCTGTATTAGAAAATGAAATTATGATGAATCCAGAAAAAATCTTAAATAAAATGCGTGAATTAGCAGAATTCTAGGGAGGGAAAGTCATGGAAATAACAATGCCTAAGTTAGGTGAGAGTGTTCATGAAGGTACCATTGAACAATGGTTAGTTTCTGTTGGTGATCATATTGATGAATATGAACCATTATGTGAAGTTATTACAGATAAAGTGACAGCTGAAGTCCCTTCCACGATATCAGGAACAATTACAGAAATTTTAGTTGAAGCGGGGCAGACAGTAGCTATTGATACAATTATCTGTAAAATTGAAACTGCTGATGAAAAGACAAATGAAACAACTGAAGAGATACAAGCAAAAGTGGATGAGCATACTCAGAAATCTACTAAAAAAGCTAGTGCAACAGTGGAACAGACATTTACTGCTAAACAAAATCAACCTCGTAATAATGGTCGCTTTTCACCTGTTGTATTTAAACTCGCTTCAGAGCATGACATTGATTTATCACAAGTTGTAGGTAGTGGATTTGAAGGTCGTGTAACTAAGAAGGATATAATGTCAGTTATTGAAAATGGTGGTACCACAGCTCAATCTGACAAACAAGTTCAAACAAAATCAACATCAGTAGATACATCAAGTAACCAATCATCTGAAGACAATAGTGAAAACAGCACAATACCAGTAAATGGTGTGCGTAAAGCAATTGCGCAAAATATGGTTAATAGTGTAACAGAGATTCCACATGCATGGATGATGATTGAAGTAGATGCTACAAATCTTGTGAATACGAGAAATCATTATAAAAACAGCTTTAAAAATAAAGAAGGATATAATCTAACGTTCTTTGCTTTCTTTGTAAAAGCTGTAGCAGATGCTTTAAAAGCATATCCTTTATTAAATAGTAGCTGGCAAGGAAATGAAATTGTCTTACATAAAGACATTAATATTTCAATTGCTGTTGCTGATGAAAATAAATTATACGTACCTGTGATTAAGCATGCAGACGAAAAGTCAATCAAAGGTATAGCTAGAGAAATTAATACTTTAGCAACGAAAGCGCGTAATAAGCAATTGACAGCTGAAGATATGCAGGGCGGTACATTTACGGTAAATAATACTGGTACATTTGGTTCAGTATCATCAATGGGTATTATAAATCATCCACAAGCAGCGATTTTACAAGTAGAATCAATCGTTAAAAAGCCAGTAGTAATTAATGATATGATTGCAATTCGTAACATGGTTAATTTATGTATTTCAATTGATCATCGTATTTTAGATGGTTTACAAACAGGTAAATTTATGAATCATATTAAACAGCGTATCGAACAGTATACTTTAGAAAATACAAATATATATTAGTGATAACATAGATGCATCTATCGACAACTTGTTTTATCTTGTTCTTGTCGATGGATGTATTATTTTTTGGCACTAAAATATGTGCAATATATTCAAAAAAGATAAAGAACAATAATCAACATGGTTGAATGCATTTTTGCAGTAAAGTCAAAATAAGACATCATACTTGAAACATATTAATGAAAACATGTGAACAAATTAGTTACCATGATTTTAAGCACAATAATGTTTGGTATATTGTTAAAATTGTGTCTAAATATAGGTGTGATTCAGATTAGTTTATTGAACAATATGTTATTAATTAGTAGAATGAGGATAGTTTAAATATAAAGGGATAGGTGATTGAACTTATGGACATGAATTTCGATTTATACATGAACGGTGTTGTAGAACAAGCAAGGAATGAAATTGAATCTGCGGGATATGAGCAATTAACTACTGCAGAAGATGTTGACAAAGTTCTTAAACAAGATGGTACAACACTAGTTATGATCAATTCTGTATGTGGTTGTGCAGGTGGTATCGCAAGACCAGCAGCATCACATGCTTTACATTATGACGTATTACCTGATCGTCTAGTGACAGTATTTGCTGGACAAGATAAAGAAGCGACACAAAGAGCGCGTGAATACTTCGAAGGTTATGCGCCTTCAAGTCCGTCATTTGCATTAGTAAAAGATGGAAAGATTACAGAAATGATTGAAAGACATCAAATCGAAGGTCATGATGTGATGAACGTAATTAATCAATTACAAACATTATTCAATAAATATTGTGAAGAAAGATAAGAGGCGCTAACCCATGTTAAAGTTAAATCCTTACAAGATTGGATTTAGAACAATAAAAACAGCAGTGGGTATGACTTTAGGTGTAATTATTAGTAAGCTGTTAGGTTTAGATAATTATGCTTCAAGCGCCATATTAGTCGTATTATGTATTAAACATACAAAAGTACATTCGCTACAAGCGATTATTTCAAGATTAGTATCATGTTTTTTAGTATTGTTTTTAGGTTCAGCAATATTTAGTTTATTAGGTCAGAGTCCAATTGTACTCGGTATTATCGTATTGTTATTTATACCATTAACTGTCGTATTAAAAGTACAAGAAGGTGTCATTACGAGTTGCGTTATATTACTTCATGTTTTTAATGCAAAATCAATTGATGCACATTTAATTGTTAATGAAACATTATTACTGTTAATTGGACTGAGCATTGCATTTACAATGAATTTAATGATGCCAAGTTTAGACAAACAACTAGACGAATACAAATGTAAAATTGAGCAACAAATTGCTGATATTTTTAGTAAATATAGTTATATTTGTGAAAAGTATGAAGATACCATTGCGATTGAATTTGAAGTGTTACTTTTAAATATTAAAAAGGCGAAGTCTATCGCGTTCCGAGATGTTAAAAATCATTTTGTTAGAAACGAAAATTCATACTATCATTATTTTGATATGCGAGAAGAGCAAGTGGAATTGTTAATGAGAATGAAACCGCTCATCGAAAGTATCTGTCATAAAGATCCACTTTTAAATGATGTTGCGTCACTGCTGAAAGAAATTGGTCTAAATGTGAATAGTAATGACTATACAGCAATGCGTTTACACAATTTGTATGAGACGCGTTTGAAATTGGATGAACTTCCATTGCCAACAACACACAAAGCGCTTAACTCGAGAGCAAGTATTATTCAAATATTAAATGAATTAGAAGAATATTTACAAATCAAATCGCAATTTGGTTCATTGAAAATGCATAGTGAAGTAGCTTAAAAAATAATCCATCCGTATGACCCATGTTTGAAAATAATCGTTGCAATACGATAACTTATTAATACATGCGTTTATAACGGATGGATTTTTAATTGTATGATTTTGTATAGGTAGTTGAGATATAGTTTATAAAATTGGAATGATACTCGTTAATAACAATGCTAATACAACTGATACAAGCATAACGATAATGATAATTCTTAAAACTTTATTTTGCATTTTGTGTGCCTCCAAATGAATAACCTTTGTATTAATAATTACGACATAAGATATAAAACTTTTAACTTGAGACGATATAACTAGCAATCATCATTAAGGAATATAATAAAAAACATGAGTAAGTTTGCTTATGTCATTTTCCTCATTATACGATATCTTTGAAAAATCAATCAATATATTTTTGACAAAGCTTAGTTTGAGTTACAATAAATATATATAATAAATTGAAAATAATATGACACAATTTACAAGCCTGATAAATCTGTGTAACATCAATTACTGTAACATTTTATTTCATCAATTTTTACCGTTTGGCGTACATGAAAATTTTGATAAAAGGGGTTCCATTATGATTAATGAGCAAAGATTACTTAATACGTTTTTTGAACTTGTACAAATCGATTCTGAGACAGGGAATGAATCAACAATCCAACCTATTTTAAAAGAAAAATTCATAGCATTAGGGTTAGATGTTAAAGAAGATGAAGCGGCTAAACATCCTAAATTAGGTGCCAATAATCTAGTGTGTACAATGAATAGTACTATCGAAGAAGGCGAAGTACCTAAATTATATTTGACGAGCCATATGGATACTGTTGTACCCGCAATTAATGTAAAGCCAATTGTAAAAGATGACGGCTACATATACTCTGATGGTACGACTATACTAGGTGCAGATGATAAAGCAGGATTAGCAGCGATGCTTGAAGTTTTGCAAGTGATAAAGGAACAACAAATCCCACATGGACAAATTCAATTTGTGATTACTGTTGGGGAAGAATCAGGTTTAATTGGTGCTAAAGAATTAAATTCAGAGTTGTTGGACGCGGACTTTGGTTATGCTATTGATGCAAGTGCTGATGTCGGCACTACGGTTGTAGGTGCACCGACGCAAATGTTAATTTCAGCTAAAATTTTTGGCAAAACGGCTCATGCAAGTACGCCAAAAGAGGGTGTTAGTGCTATTAATATTGCGGCGAAAGCAATTAGTCGAATGAAATTAGGACAAGTTGATGAAATAACTACTGCCAATATTGGTAAGTTTCATGGCGGTTCAGCTACGAATATTGTTGCAGATGAAGTCATTTTAGAAGCAGAGGCACGTTCTCACGATCCAGAAAGAGTAAAAACACAAGTCAAACATATGACTGATGTGTTTGAAACTACTGCATCAGAATTAGGTGGGAAAGCAGAAGTTACAGTGGAGCAAAGTTATCCAGGATTTAAAATTAATGATAATGAAGCGGTAGTTAAAATTGCACAAGAAAGTGCTCGTAATTTAGGATTATCTGCAAATACAATTATTTCTGGTGGCGGTTCAGACGGCAGTATTATTAATACATTTGGTATTCCTTCAGTCATTTTAGGAGTGGGTTATGAAAAAATCCATACAACAAATGAGAGAATGCCGATTAAATCATTGAACTTGCTTGCAAGTCAAGTGTTAGAAATAATCAAAATAGTTGCGCGACAATCGAAATGATTTAGTGTAGTGTATGTCTATTTTGTGATACAATACTAATGAAAAATCAACAAGTGAGGTAAGTAATATGACACAACAAATTGGAGTTATTGGTTTAGCCGTTATGGGTAAAAACCTAGCTTGGAATATTGAATCACGCGGATATAGTGTATCTGTATTTAACCGCTCAAGTGAAAAAACTGATTTAATGGTTGAAGAATCAAAAGGGAAAAATATTCATCCAACGTACTCATTGGAAGAATTTGTTAATTCTTTAGAAAAACCACGTAAAATTTTATTAATGGTTCAAGCAGGTAAAGCTACGGATGCAACGATTGATAGTTTGTTACCTTTATTAGATGATGGAGATATTTTAATTGATGGTGGTAATACAAACTATCAAGATACTATCAGACGTAATAAAGCATTAGCACAAAGTGCAATCAACTTTATTGGTATGGGCGTTTCTGGTGGTGAAATTGGAGCGTTAACTGGTCCGTCATTAATGCCGGGTGGACAAGAAGAAGCTTATAACAAAGTTGCAGATATTCTTGATGCAATTGCTGCAAAGGCAAAAGACGGTGCTTCATGTGTTACTTATATTGGACCAAATGGTGCTGGACACTATGTGAAAATGGTACATAATGGTATTGAATATGCTGACATGCAATTAATTGCAGAAAGTTATGCTATGATGAAAGAATTATTAGGCATGTCTCATGAAGACATTGCTCAAACGTTCAAAGACTGGAATGCTGGTGAATTAGAAAGTTATTTAATTGAAATCACTGGTGATATTTTCATGAAATTAGATGAAAATAAAGAAGCATTAGTTGAAAAAATTCTTGATACTGCAGGTCAAAAAGGTACAGGAAAATGGACTTCAATTAACGCATTAGAATTAGGTATTCCATTAACAATCATTACTGAATCTGTATTTGCACGTTTTATCTCTTCAATCAAAGAAGAGCGCGTAAATGCTTCTAAAGAATTAAATGGTCCAAAAGCATCATTTGATGGTGACAAGAAAGACTTTTTAGAAAAAATTCGTAAAGCATTATATATGAGTAAAATTTGTTCTTATGCACAAGGTTTCGCGCAAATGCGTAAAGCAAGTGAAGATAATGAATGGAATTTAAAACTTGGTGATTTAGCTATGATTTGGAGAGAAGGTTGCATTATCCGTGCACAATTCTTACAAAAGATCAAAGATGCTTACGATAATAATCCAGGATTACAAAACTTATTGCTAGATCCTTACTTTAAAAACATCGTTACTGAATATCAAGATGCGTTACGTGATGTTGTCGCAACTGGTGTTCAAAATGGTGTACCAACACCTGGTTTCTCATCAAGTATTAATTACTATGATAGTTACCGTGCAGCTGATTTACCTGCAAACTTAATTCAAGCACAACGTGACTACTTCGGTGCTCATACGTACGAAAGAAAAGATAAAGAAGGCGTATTCCATACACAATGGATTGAAGAATAATATTGATTAAAGGATAGTTGAAAGATACTATCCTTTTTTATATCTTTTGATAAATATAAAAGAGAGTGTGATAGAGTAGCTACAACCTATAAAAAATTACACAAGCAATATCTATTACCTTAAAAGCATCCCGCCATATTTTTAAGCATTTTGTGAAGTAATAAAATATTTACTGTGTTATGATAGCATGTACTATAGAGAAATAGAGGTATTAACTTATGGAAAAGTTAAATCAAGTTATGTTATATGTTGATGATGTTGACAAAGCGAAAGCATTTTGGACAGAAACTTTAGAATTTGTTGTTGTAAGTGAAACACCGTTAGCTGAGGACTATGTTGCAGTTGAAGTATCACCTACGAAAGATGCTGAAACGTCATTGACGATTATGGCAAAAGAATTTATTGAAAAGTATAGCCCGGAAGTGAACCTAGGAACACCATCTTTAATGTTTAAAGAGAAAAACTTTGATGCATTATACTCAAAATTAAATGATTTAGGTTTAACTGGGCATGATATAGTAGAAATGAATGGTCAACGTGTATTTAATTTTCAAGATGGCCAAGGTAACTATTTTGCAGTTAGTGACTAAACAATCGATTTTAATATTTATACAAACCTATATATTGATTTTCGGATTGAATTTCAGTATGAAGGTTTTATTTTTATCGTTTTATGCAATCGTTTGCACAAATCTTTTGACTTTTTTAGAAAGTGTGACTAAACTGGTATTATACAGTGGTTGGAAGCGTTTTCCGATGCAGAAATTAACAGGAGGTGATTAAATGGTTACGATTAAAGATGTTGCACTAAAAGCCGGTGTTTCTCCTTCGACAGTTTCAAGAGTTATAAAAGGAAATCAACGTATTAGCGAAGCGACAATTTCAAAAGTGAAGAAAGTTATGGAAGAATTGAATTATTTTCCTAATACCGCTGCTAGAACTTTAATTACAAACCAAACATATAAAATTGGTTTAGTGTTAAAAGGGTCTGAGGAGCCTATTCGACTGAATCCATTCTACATCAATGTATTGCTAGGAATTTCTGAAACGTGTAACCAGCATGGCTATGGTACACAAACGACAGTCTCAAATAATATGAATGATTTAATGGATGAAGTTTATAAAATGATTAAACAACGAATGGTTGATGCGTTTATACTGCTTTATTCAAAAGAAAATGATCCAATTAAACAAATGTTAATTGATGAAAGCATGCCATTTATTGTGATTGGTAAGCCTACATCGGATATAGATCATCAATTTACACACATAGATAATGATAATATATTAGCTTCTGAAAATTTGACACGACATGTTATTGAACAAGGTGTAGATGAATTAATATTTATTACAGAAAAAGGAAATTTTGAAGTTTCAAAAGATAGAATTCAAGGATTTGAAACGGTTGCATCACAATTTAATCTGGATTATCAAATTATTGAGACTAGTAATGAAAGAAAAGTTATTTTTAATTACATGCAAAATCTACATACGCGCTTGAAGGACCCAAATATTAAACAGGCAATCATTTCGTTAGATGCTATGTTACATTTAGCGATTTTAAGTGTGCTATATGAACTTAATATTGAAATTCCAAAAGATGTAATGACAGCAACATTCAATGATTCTTATTTAACCGAAATTGCGTCACCACCTCAAACCAGTATTGACATCAAGCCTCGAATGTTAGGTCAACAGGCTGGTTCAGCAATTTTAAATATATTGAAAAACAAAGCACAGGATGTTATTGAACTCGTCATTATAGATACAGAATTAAAAATAAGAAAATCAACACAGCGATAGCAAAGGAGTTTTAAAATGAATAAGCAATGGTGGAAAGAAGCAGTAGCATATCAAGTATATCCAAGAAGTTTTAATGATAGTAATCACGATGGTATTGGGGATTTACCTGGAATGATTGATAAATTGGACTACTTAAAAGATTTAGGTATCGATGTCATTTGGCTCAGTCCAATGTTTAAATCACCTAATGATGACAATGGTTATGATATTAGTGACTATCAAGAAATTATGGATGAATTTGGAACGATGGAAGACTTTGATTGTTTATTAAAAGGTGTTCATGATAGAGGCATGAAGCTTATTTTAGATTTAGTTGTAAATCATACATCTGATGAACATCCTTGGTTTATAGAATCCAAATCTAGTAAAGACAATCCCAAACGTGATTGGTACATTTGGCAAGATCCAAAGCCAGATGGCTCTGAACCTAACAACTGGGAAAGTATATTTAATGGATCTACATGGGAATATGATGCTAATACTGAGCAATATTATTTCCATTTATTCAGTAAAAAACAACCTGATTTGAATTGGGGTAATCCGGAAGTTAGAGATGCTGTATTTGAAATGATGAACTGGTGGTTTGATAAAGGCATTGATGGATTTAGAGTAGATGCAATTACGCATATTAAGAAGACGTTTGAAGCGGGTGACTTACCTGTACCTGAGGGTAAAACATATGCCCCAGCATTTGATGTAGATATGAATCAGCCAGGTATACAAACTTGGTTACAAGAGATGAAAGATCGCTCATTAAGTAAGTATGACATTATGACTGTTGGTGAAGCGAATGGTGTAAGCCCTGATGATGCTGATGACTGGGTCGGGGAAGAAAATGGTAAATTTAATATGATATTCCAATTTGAACATTTGGGACTGTGGAATAGTGGTGATTCTCACTTTGATGTAAATTCGTATAAATCTGTATTAAATAGATGGCAAAAACAACTTGAAAATAAAGGTTGGAATGCGTTGTTTATTGAAAATCACGACCAACCACGACGTGTATCGACGTGGGGTGACGATGACAAGTATTGGTATGAATCAGCAACAAGTCATGCAGCTGTTTATTTCTTGCAACAAGGTACGCCATTCATTTATCAAGGTCAAGAAATTGGTATGACGAATTATCCATTTGAAAGTATTGAAACGTTTAACGATGTTGCTGTTAAAAATGACTATCAAATAGTGAAAGCTCAAGGTGGAGATGTAGACGCTTTACTTGCGAAATATAAAGATGAGAACCGAGATAATTCTCGCACACCAATGCAATGGGATGATACGTTAAATGGAGGATTTACAAATGGTGAACCGTGGTTCCCAGTGAATCCGAATTATAAAACTATCAATGTTGCACAACAATTAGAAGATGAGCATTCAGTATTACAATTTTATAAAGATTTAATTCAATTAAGAAAGTCTAATGATGTATACGTATATGGTCAATTTGATTTAGTAGATGCTGAAAATTCACAAGTTTTTGCGTACACGAGAACATTAAATGAAAAGCAAGTTCTTATTGTAGGTAATCTTACTAACCACGAAGCAGAATTAACTGTACCATTTGATTTAAGCCATGGAGAAGTAAAGCTATTTAATTATGATGCCAAAGTTAATTTAAAACAGTTACGTCCATATGAAGCATGTGTTATCGAACTAAATTAACATATTAATATGCCCCCTAATAGAATCTAAGGCCATTTGTAGACCTATAGATATATTAGGGGGCTTCTTTGTTTTTAATTTTTAATCTTCGTCATAAGGACTCTGTTTAACAGGAATCCAAAGCTGAATTTTAGTGAATGGGTCATTAAATGAAATATCGAGAGGGTACACTTCAACATATAAATCATTTCGTTCATATGGCAATGTTAACTGCAAACTTGATTCAATATAGTACCAAGCTTCATTAGTTGCATAATCAATTTCACCTTGTAAATTGAATTTCGCACAATGTTTGCCAGGTAAAAATCGGCTTTCTAAGTGTGCAGGATAACGTTCACTTGGTACACCTACAAATATTTCTAAACCATTTTCAAGAGGACAACTAATAACAAATAGTTCAAATGGACTAACGTCATTATATCGTCGTAACTCTTTAATTTTACCATCAATGAGCAAGTCTTCTAAAAAATCCGGAACATTAAAAGGATGTGACAAATACTTAGTGTCTATAAATCGTGCATATCCAACCAATGAAATATCATCTGTCTCTTCTAATCTGTATGGATAGGGTGTTCTCTCAGTAGTTGATAATTTGATATATAATCGCTCTTGAATTTGTAATTCATCTTTTTTAGTAGAAGCTTGAATAGGTGATACGCCGTGAAAATCACTAAAATCATTTGCAAAATCATTTGAATTTGCATAGTGATATTTTTTAGCGATATCTACAAGTCGTGTAGCACCATTAATCACATCATTTGCAGCGAGTGTCATTTTACGCGCGCGTGCATAAGCTTCTGGAGATAAGCCGACAATCATTTTAAATGATTGATCAAGATGGTATGGCGAAAGACCAACGTAATCACTTAATTCTTGCAAATTGAAAGGCTCTAATAAACGATCTTCAATATAAACAATTGCCTGTTGTATTTGCTTGATAACGTCCAAAACTTTCACTCCAATTAATTCAATCATTTATTTTTATTCTACATTATTTCTATAAATTATACACCCATTTGTTCAATGATTATTAAAATAGTTTTGGGCATTGTAAAATATAATTTCATAATATAGTCTAGAAAAAAAGCGAATGATAGAACAATTGATTTACTTGATTCGTAATCAATCCTTGTCATTCGCTCATTTATTTTTGTTTAACATGTGCGTTTTAATTCAATTATTGAATATCGTCCCACCAATGGTTACCATCACGAGCAAGTAGTAAATCACTTTCTAATGGACCATTAGTACCTGATTCATAGTTAGGGAATTCTGGATCAACCATATTCCATTCATCTTGAATTGCATCAACAAATTTCCATGTTGATTTTAATTCTTCCCAGTGCGTGAAGTTAGTGGCATCACCTTTAAGACAATCGAATAATAGATTTTCATATGCATCTACAGTATTCATTTTATCTTGAGCGCTCATTGAATAAGACAATTGAACAGGTTCAGTTTCGATACCTTGTGTATTTTTCTTAGCATTTAGATGTAAAGATACACCTTCATTAGGTTGGATATTGATTACTAATAGGTTTGAATCTAATAGTTTATCAGTTTCATAGTATAAGTTCATTGGTACTTCTTTAAATTCAACGACAACTTGAATTGTTTTAGATTTCATACGTTTACCAGTACGAATATAGAATGGTACACCAGCCCATCTAAAGTTATCAATTGTTAATTTACCTGAAACAAAGGTAGGTGTGTTAGAGTCATCTGCAACGCGATCTTCATCACGGTATGCTTTAACTTGTTTACCATCGATATAGCCTTCGCCATATTGACCACGAACAAAGTTCTTTTTAACATCTTCAGATTGGAAATGACGCAGTGATTTAAGTACTTTTACTTTCTCAGCACGGATATCTTCACTATTTAAACTAATAGGTGCTTCCATAGCTAATAATGCAACCATTTGTAACATGTGGTTTTGCACCATATCTTTTAGCGCGCCACTTGATTCATAATAACCACCACGATCTTCAACACCTAGTATTTCAGATGATGTAACTTGGATGTTTGAAATATATTTGTTATTCCATAATGGTTCAAACATCGCATTCGCAAAACGTAATACCTCGATATTTTGAACCATGTCTTTTCCTAAATAGTGGTCAATACGATAAATTTCTTCTTCTTTAAATGATTTACGAATTTGATTGTTTAATGCTTCGGCTGATTTTAAATCACTACCGAATGGTTTTTCGATAACAAGGCGTTTAAATCCTTTTGTATCAGTAAGACCAGAAGATTTTAGATAATCAGAAATAACGCCAAAGAATTGTGGTGCCATTGCTAAATAGAATAGTCGATTACCTTTTAATTCAAATTGGCTATCTAATTCATTACTAAAATCTAGTAATTCTTGATAGCTTTCTTCATTACTAACATCATGTCTATGATAGAAGACATGTTCCATAAACGCGTCAATTTTGTTTGTATCTTTTACGTGCTTTTGAATTGATGATTTTACTTGATTACGGAAATCATCATTAGTAATGTCACGACGTCCAATACCGATGATGGCAATATGTTCATCTAAATTGTCTTGTTGGTAGAGATGGAATATTGATGGAAACAACTTACGATGGCTTAAGTCACCAGTTGCACCAAAGATTGTGATTAAACAAGGGATGTGTTTGTTTTTAGTACTCAAGATTAAAACCTCAATTCTTAATTAGATATATGATTTATTATTATAAGATAATCCATTCAGCAGGTCATTCAATATGCTCGACAGTATGCAGTGTCTTAAATGAAATATCGATTCATGTATCATGTTTAATGTGATACTTATTAATGATAAGTATAACGTAATTATCAAAATTTATATAGTTTTGTCTACGTTAAAGTTAGAAAAATTAACTAGCAAAGACGAATTTTTAACAGATTTTGATTCAAGTATAAATTAAAACTAAATTGATACAAATTTTATGATAAAATGAATTGAAGAAAAGGAGGGGCATATATGGAAGTTACATTTTTTGGAACGAGTGCAGGTTTGCCTACAAAAGAGAGAAATACACAAGCAATCGCCTTAAATTTAGAACCATATTCCAATTCCATATGGCTTTTCGACGTTGGTGAAGGTACACAGCACCAAATTTTACATCATGCAATTAAATTAGGAAAAGTGACACATATATTTATTACTCATATGCATGGCGATCATATTTTTGGTTTGCCAGGATTACTTTCTAGTCGTTCTTTTCAGGGCGGTGAACAGAAGCCGCTTACATTGGTTGGACCAAAAGGAATTAAAGCATATGTGGAAATGTCTATGAATTTATCAGAGTCACATTTAAACTATCCAATTACATATATTGAAATCGATGATCATCTGACATATCATCATGATGGTTTTACTGTAGAGGCGCATTTACTTAATCATGGTGTTCCATCATATGGATATAGAGTAATGGCACCTGAAACTACAGGTACAATCAATGTTGAAGCGTTAAAAAACATTGGTCTTGAACCAGGTCCTAAATATCAAGAAGTAAAATCTCATGATACATTTGAACATAATGGTCAAGTTTATCAATCAAAAGATTTTAGAGGTGAGTCCAAACAGGGTCCAGTTGTAGCAATTTTTGGTGATACAAAACCATGTTCTAATGAACGTGTGATTTCTAGAGATGCTGATGTGATGGTACATGAAGCGACCTATATAGATGGTGAAAAGCATTTAGCCAACAATTATCATCATAGCCATATTGAAGACGTATTTGCATTGATAAAAGAAGCCAATGTTAAACGTACGTTGATTACACATTTGAGCAATCGCTATAATACAGAAGATATAAATGAAATTTATCAAACATTGATACAAAATGAAGATACACCTAATTTTAATTTTGTAAAAGATTTTGATAGTTTTAAAGTCTAATGACAAAGTAATAAACAATGCTTGCCAAATAGTAATAATTTATAAAAATAACCCGTCCAACTATGTATGCGATGATGCATACATGTGTTGGCGGGTTTGTTTTTATTGGTCTTCTACATTAGAAAGTTCAATACTACGGTCGACGGCAGCATTTAGACAATCTTCGAAAATAGATACTAAATCATATTGTGACAATGTATCAAGGCCAGCTTGTGTCGTACCACCTTTAGAGGTAATATTTTTTCTTAATTGAGCCATGCTCAAATCTGAACGTTCAATCATCTTACTTGTACCTATAATAAGGTTGCGTATAGATTCTTCAACTTGTTCTTTTTCTAGACCAAGTTTCGTACCAGCTTTAACGTATTGCTCGAATACATGATATAAAAATGCTGGGCCGCTTCCGGTGATAGCTGTTACTTGATGTAAATGATCTTCTGATACTTCAATTACAGAACCAAATGCTTTAACTAAATCGTTAATTTCATCTTTAGATTTAGGGTCAAAGTTGTTTGAAAAACTAATGCCAGTAACAGAGTGTCCGACTTGCGCATTTGTGTTTGGCATAATTCTAGCAACTGGATTTTGGCATTCTAATTGTTGTTTAATATAATCAATCGGAATACCTGCCATAATTGAAATGAAGCAATTGTCTTTTGTGATATGTGGTTTGATGCGTGTTGCTAGAGCATCAAAGTCATGTGGTTTGGTACCTAAAAAAACATAATCTGCATCTTTTAATAATGTCGCATCATCATAACTATAGTTAACACCTAGTTTTTCAGCGAATGCTTTTAAAGCTTGTTCATTAGATTTATTTGTTAAATATATATCATTGGCATCTAAGTTGCTTGAGTTAATAATTCCTGTAAATATAGCTTGTGCCATATTACCAGCTCCATAAAATACGAGTTTCATTAACGTCACATCCCTTTAGTTTTTGATTTGTATGTTATATTTTCTTATTATTGTATATATATTAGGAAAGATAATCAACTTGTCTCAATTATGTAAAGTTGATAAATTGCATTCTATATAATTGAAAAGGAAGGTTAATTGATGAAAGGACAACATTTTATAGTGACTGGTGGTACGAGTGGTTTAGGTTTATCGATTGTCCGAAAGTTACTAGAAAATAAAGTGCATGTAACGTTGTTGGTGCGTGATGTTGATAAAGCAACTAGAATCTTTGAACAGGAATTGGGGAAAACTATAAATGTTATTCCTTGTGACTTAAATGATTTGAAGTCGATACAGGCACTGCAATTTGAAGACAATACATCATTCGATGGATTCATTTATAGTGCAGGTTTAGGTTATTTCAAATCTATTTCAGACCATAGTTTTTCAGAAATGATTGAAACGTATCAGCTTAATTTAATTAGTTTTAATGTTTTATATACTGTGTTGAGACCATATTTAACATCTAACGCACATATTGTAGGTATTTCAAGTCAAGCTGCATTTTCCACACAAGCAAATGCTGCACATTATGGGGCATCGAAAGCAGGGTTTTATGCATTAATGAATGCTTTAAGACTAGAGTCACCAAACTTACATATCATGACAGTTAATGTTGGCCCGATTGATACACCTTTTCATCAAAAAGCCGACCCATCAATGAAGTATGCTAAAAGGATGGGGAAAATTATGCTTGATGCTAATCAGCTTGCAGAAGATATCATTTATGGCATTAAAACAAAACAATTGGAAATTAATCGGCCTAAATGGATGCATCATGCGTTGAAAATGTATCAAATTGCGCCTAGATTTTTTGAACGATGTTTCCCTAAATTATTTAAAAATAAAGCATAAATAGGTGGGATGGCAATGAACTGTCAATCGGAGAGTGTGGTAAGATTTTGTGTACGATATGCGGAACAACTATCAGTGTTTGAAGAATTTACAGTGCTGGATATTTTAGGCGATATTTCTGTAGACCAAATTTCAGACAGTACATTATATTATACTTGTGAAAAATTCAAACTACTTGTGTTGCAAGGAAATGTGCTGGGTGTACAAATAATAACTAATAATGATGAATCAACATGCGAAGTGAAATATAGAAAGATGTTTTAATAAAATTATTAAGAGATGAAGTGGCAGAAGTTTGCTTAAGGCAATGCCGCAAGGCGAAATTACTAAATACTGATGCGTGAGGACAACGCTTTAATTTCTATCATAAGTGAGTAATCATAATCATAAATTATAGCGAATTGTACATAAACAACAGCAGTAAGGCATTTTTATAATGAAACGCCTCATGCTGCTGTTTTTATTACTGAAAATGACTTCTACACTAAATGATTGGTATATTCCAAATCCTTTACACGAGCTCTTGCTGTTTTAATCTGATCTAAACTAACTTTAGTATGATAGTTTTCAATATTTTCTTTTAATTGGTCGACGCTACTTGCACCTACAATGATGGAACCAAGCACGTCATGTGATGTTAAATAACTAAATGTCAATGCAGATAAATTACTTTCAATTTCTTTAATAGAGGCTATTGTTTCACCCAATTCATCATGAGAATAATCAAAAATACCATCTTTAAATTTATTGTCGAGCACATTAACACTGTTTGAAGTTAATAATCCTTTAGACACAGGTCCTCTTGCCAATACTTTAACATCATTGTTGTGAATTGCATCTAATAATGATTCTGGACGATTATCAATCAAATTGAATTGAGACATTATCGTTTCGATTTGACTATGTTTTAAATAATAATCAATTACATTTGGGCGAATAGAAGAAATACCGTAAGCACGTATAATTCCTTCTTGTTTCAATTCATCAAATGCGCTTATTGTTTCGTCTAATGGGTCATCAATGGTTCCGCCATGAAGTTGATATAAATCGATATGATCGATACCTAAACGCTTTAGTGAACCTTTAACTGCCTCTTTAATATAGGATTTACTCGGATCCCATTTTGTACTGCCATCTTTTGTTAAACGATTGCCTACTTTTGTACCAATGACAATATCATCGCGTTGTTGATATTTAAGAAGTGCCTTACCAACAACTGATTCATTTATACCTTTATCGTACATATCTGCTGTATCAAAATAAGTGATACCATTTTCAACAGCACAATCTATAATTTGTTCGGCTTTTTTTAAATCTGTACCTAAACTCATGCAACCTAGACCTAATTCAGATAATGAAATACCACTTTTTAATATATTTTTTTGCATGTCTGTTCTCCTTTCGATACACTTTAGCTAACAAGCATAGTGTATCAATATATAATATGAATTTAAAGGAACGTGATTATAATGGATTTAAATGAAAAAACAATTGATCGAACAGTTATTTATAATGGCAAAATTGTAGATGTAGAAATTCATACAGTGACATTACCAAACGGTGAAACATCAACAAGAGAATTAGTTTATCATAATGGTGCAGTTGCTGTTTGTGCAGTGACACCTAAAAAAGAAGTCGTATTAGTGAAACAGTATCGTAAACCAGTAGAAAAACCATTGCTAGAAATTCCAGCTGGTAAATTAGAAGATGATGAAGATAGAGTCGAAGCGGCAAAGCGTGAATTAGAAGAAGAAACAGGATATATTGCCAAAGAGTTAACACATGTTGTAGATATGTATGGTTCACCAGGTTTTTGCGATGAACAATTATCAATATATTTTACGGATAATTTAGAAGAAGGTACAGTTCACTTAGATGAAGATGAATTTGTCGAAGTCATTAAAGTTCCGATTGAGAATGTTAAATCGATGCTAATGAATAAAGAAATAGAAGATGCGAAGACTATCATTGCATTGCAACACCTATTATTAAATTATAATCATTCTAAATAACAAATGAGAAAAGCTTGCATTTTATTGAGAAAACTGTTAGTTTTAATTGTGAAGTTTGAAATAATTTGTAATGATTTTAATTATTAGTAGGGGAGTGGACATCGTTGGAAGAACGATTAAATCGCGTTAAGCAACAATTACAACAATCATCATATAAGCTAACGCCACAACGCGAAGCTACTGTTAGAGTTCTAATTGAAAATGAAAAAGATCATCTAAGTGCTGAAGACGTATATCTGAAAGTAAAAGATAAAGCGCCTGAAATTGGCTTGGCGACAGTATACAGAACGTTAGAGTTGTTAGCTGAACTAAAAGTTGTCGACAAAATTAACTTTGGTGATGGCGTCGCTCGTTTTGATTTAAGAAAAGAAGGCGCAAAACATTTCCACCATCATTTAGTATGTATGGAATGTGGTCGTGTAGATGAAATCGATGAAGATTTGTTACCAGAAGTTGAAAATCGAGTTGAAAATGAGTTCAATTTTAAAATTTTAGATCATCGTTTAACTTTCCATGGTGTGTGTGAAACGTGCCAAGCTAAAGGTAAAGGATAGTAAATTGCGTAGGTTAAATTAACCTTCGCTTTTTTTAGAGGTGTGGTTATGGAAACAATTATTGAAGAATATTTGCGTTTTATACAAATTGAAAAAGGACTAAGTTCTAACACAATTGGTGCTTATAGACGTGATTTGAAAAAGTATCAAGATTATATGACTGAACATCATATCTCGCATATTGATTTTATAGATCGACAATTAATTCAAGAGTGTTTGGGGCATTTAATAGACCAAGGGCAATCTGCTAAATCTATTGCGCGATTTATTTCAACAATCCGTAGTTTTCATCAATTTGCTATAAGAGAAAAATATGCGGCGAAAGATCCAACGGTATTATTAGATTCACCAAAATATGACAAAAAATTGCCTGACGTTTTAAATGTTGACGAAGTGTTGGCTTTATTAGAAACGCCGGATCTAAATAAAATTAATGGTTATCGTGATCGTACGATGTTAGAACTTCTGTACGCAACGGGAATGCGTGTATCTGAATTGATACATTTAGAGTTAGAAAACGTGAACTTAATAATGGGATTTGTACGCGTATTTGGTAAAGGCGATAAAGAAAGAATTGTACCATTAGGCGACGCAGTCATTGAGTACTTAACTACTTATATTGAAACGATTAGACCGCAACTTTTAAAAAAGACTGTTACCGAAGTCTTATTTTTAAATATGCATGGTAAACCTTTATCACGACAAGCAATATGGAAAATGATTAAACAAAATGGTGTAAAGGCAAACATTAAAAAGACGTTAACGCCACATACGTTACGCCACTCTTTTGCGACACATTTATTGGAAAATGGCGCAGATTTAAGAGCAGTGCAAGAGATGTTAGGTCACTCTGACATATCTACTACGCAACTCTATACACATGTTTCAAAATCTCAAATTAGAAAAATGTATAACCAATTTCATCCTAGAGCATAAAGTGAACCATAACTCAAAAGTCACAATACACATGACTAAAAATGTCTGTGCTATTGTGGCTTTTTTAAATTGGTTGATTAATTACGTCTATGTTTTCTTAATTGAATCGCTTCTTCTTTTGCTGAAATCACTTCTGAACGATCACGCCGCATGTGATGGTCTACAATAAAAGGATCTGTTGATGTTTCCTGATTATAATCATAGTCTGGATAGTTGGCCTTGATGATGCGTTCAAAGTCTGGAGTTATTGGTAATATAACAGATGAAAAAGGCTTTGCTGCATTCAATTTTGCAATCTGTTGCTCAATTAACAATTGATAATCATTTAAATTAAGGTATAACGCATCTCTATCTTTAGCATTTTGTATTATTTCTTTAGATTTATTAAAAGACTTATAGGCGCCTTTTAAATTATTGCGGCGATAATGGTAACAAGCAGTTGCAAACAAGATTAAACTAACAACTGCATCTTGCTTACTGTAGTTATTTTCAGCTTTCCATGCATCTTCTAAAATGTCATGACATAGGAAATAATGTTGCTTAGTATGAAATTGATAATAGAAATTTATCAGTGCCTGTTGCATTTTGTTATCACCCCAATTTAAAAGTAAGTTATTTTCATGCTATAATATTTTAGAGAATTATGCACATATGACGCAATACGAGGTAGATATTATGTATGAAGTTAAATTAGATGCTTTCAATGGACCATTAGATTTATTACTGCATCTTATCCAAAAATTTGAAATAGATATTTATGATATTCCTATGCAAGCATTAACAGAGCAGTATATGCAGTACGTTCATGCAATGAAACAGCTTGAAATTAATATTGCAAGTGAATACCTAGTATTAGCGTCAGAACTCTTAATGATTAAAAGTAAGATGCTATTACCACAATCAACATCAGATATGGATGTTGATGATGACCCACGGGAAGATTTAGTTGGGCGTTTAATAGAATATCAAAATTATAAAGAATATACTGCTATTTTAAATGACATGAAAGAAGAAAGAGATTTTTATTTTACTAAAAGACCGACAGATTTATCTCATTTGGAAACGGATGAATCTTGGGATCCAAATCATACGATTGATTTAACTGAATTAATTGTAGCTTATCAAAGAGTTAAAAATAGAGTTGAGTTAAATACACCTAAATCTGTTGAAATCCGAAAAGAGACATTTACCATTCAACAAGCTACAGAACAAGTGACATCGAGATTGAAAGATAAAGATCATTTTAACTTCTTTAGTCTGTTTACGTTTTCTGAGCCAATTGAACAAGTAGTCACTCACTTTTTAGCTATTTTAGAGATGTCAAAAGCAGGAATAATTAATATTGAGCAACAACGTAATTTTGAAGATATTAACATTATTAGAGGAGTGAACTACCATTTTGGATAATCATGGTATATTAGAGTCGCTATTATTTACAGCTGGCGATGAAGGTTTAGATGAAAAACAACTATTAGAAATATTAGATATGTCGAAAAATCAACTCGTTGAATTAATTGAAAATTATTCATCACATGGATTAATGATACAACGATTTGGAACGACGTATGTTTTAACGACTAAAAAAGAAGCGGCAACGTATATTGAACAATTAATTGAACAAAAGTCACAAATGAAATTATCACAAGCAGCAATGGAAGTTCTATCAATTATTGCTTATAACCAGCCATTATCAAGAAGTGATATTGAATTAATTCGTAGTATCAATTCAGATGGTGCGGTCAAGACATTGATTGCCAAAGGACTAGTTGAGGCTAAAGTGGTCAATGAACAGCGTAGCCAACAGTTAATTACTACTGATTTATTTTTAAATGTATTTGGTATTTCCAATATAGAAGATTTGCCGACAACTGAAGAAGACGATGAAGAAATGGATGCTTTCTTCAGTAATCTAGTCAATCAAAAAGGAGAAAATAATGACTAAAGAATTAGAACGATTACAAAAACGTATAGCTAATAGCGGTTATACTTCAAGACGTAAGGCAGAAACTTTAATTTCTGAAGGAAAAGTGAAAGTGAATGGTACGACTGTCACTGAATTAGGAACAAAAGTAAAGCCATCAGATACGATTGAAGTTGAAGGTATTAAAATAGAACTAGAAGACAAAATTTACATTTTATTCCATAAACCAACTCAAGTGATAACAAGTGTATCAGATGATAGAGGACGTACAGTGGTTACGGATTACTTTAAAGATATAGAAGCACGTATTTATCCTGTTGGTCGTTTAGACTATGATACTTCTGGATTGTTATTACTTACAAATGATGGTGAATTTACTAATTTAATGACACATCCAAGATATCAAATTAAGAAGAAATATGTAGCAAAATTAAAAGGTTACTTAATGAGAGAAGAAGTGAAAGCCCTAGAAAAAGGTATTGAATTAGAAGATGGTATGACGCAACCGGCTGAAGTGAAAGTTAAGAAACAAGATAAAGATAAAAACACAACATTGGTTGAAATTACAATTACAGAAGGTCGTAATCGCCAAGTCAGAAGAATGTTCGAACATTTTGGTCATCAAGTGACGAAACTGTCTCGTATTGAATATGGGCCTTTAAATGTTGTCGGTTTGAATGCTGGTGAAGGACGTGTATTGACGCCTCATGAAGTAAAAGTGATGCGTCATTTAGCAGAACATGGGAAATAATTAAATAAAATATGTATTTATCACAAAGTTTGAGAATTTTTTCACAAAATTTTAGGTTTTTAATAACTGTATGCGCTTTCCTGTGATATAATACTTTTGTAAAGAAAAGCATGTGTGGGAGGTATGACCTGTATGTCGAACGAAATACTTATCGTAGATGATGAGGATAGAATCAGAAGATTACTTAAAATGTATTTAGAAAGAGAATCTTTTGAAATCCATGAAGCAAGTAATGGCCAAGAGGCTTATGAACTTGCAATGGAGAATAATTATGCTTGCATACTACTAGATTTAATGTTGCCTGAAATGGATGGTATCCAGGTGGCAACTAAATTGCGTGAACATAAACAAACACCGATTATTATGTTGACTGCTAAAGGTGAAGAAACAAACCGTGTTGAAGGTTTTGAATCTGGTGCAGATGATTATATCGTCAAACCATTTTCACCAAGAGAAGTAGTCTTAAGAGTTAAAGCACTTCTAAGAAGAACGCAATCTACAACTGTAGAACAAAGCGAACCTCACGCACGTGATGTGATTGAATTTAAACATTTAGAAATAGATAATGATGCACATCGCGTACTTGCTGATAATCAAGAAGTTAATTTGACTCCTAAAGAGTACGAATTATTAATATATTTAGCTAAAACACCAAATAAAGTATTTGACCGTGAACAATTATTAAAAGAAGTTTGGCATTATGAATTCTATGGTGATTTAAGAACAGTTGATACTCATGTTAAACGACTTAGAGAAAAGTTAAATCGTGTGTCTAGTGAAGCTGCGCATATGATTCAAACAGTCTGGGGCGTTGGGTATAAATTTGAGGTTAAATCTAATGATGAGCCGGCTAAATAGTGTCGTAATTAAACTGTGGTTAACTATTATTTTAATAGTGACGACAGTTTTAATTTTATTAAGTATTGCTTTAATTACCTTTATGCAATACTATTTCACACAAGAAACCGAAAATGCCATAAGAGAAGATGCTAGACGTATAAGTTCACTGGTCGAACAATCACATAATAAAGAAGAAGCAATAAAATATAGTCAAACATTAATTGAAAATCCTGGTGGGTTGATGATTATAAATAATAAACATCGTCAATCAACGGCTTCACTTTCTAATATTAAAAAGCAAATGTTGAATGAAGTAGTCAACAACGACCATTTTGACGATGTGTTTGATAAAGGTAAATCTGTTACTCGAAATGTAACGATTAAAGAAAAGGGCTCATCTCAAACATATATTTTGTTAGGCTATCCAACAAAAGCACAGAAGAATAGTCATAGCAAATATAGTGGAGTCTTTATATATAAAGACTTGAAATCAATCGAAGATACAAATAATGCTATTACGATTATCACTATAATTACGGCTGTTATTTTCTTAACAATTACAACAGTCTTTGCGTTTTTCTTATCATCAAGAATTACAAAACCTTTAAGACGTTTAAGAGACCAAGCTACACGTGTATCTGAAGGGGATTACTCTTATAAACCTTCTGTCACAACGAAAGATGAAATTGGTCAATTATCGCAGGCATTTAATCAGATGAGTACAGAAATCGAAGAGCATGTCGACGCATTATCCACATCTAAAAATATTAGAGACAGCTTAATTAACTCTATGGTAGAAGGTGTCCTAGGTATTAATGAGAGTCGACAAATTATCTTATCTAATAAGATGGCGAATGATATTATGGACAATATTGATGAAGATGCTAAAGCTTTCTTATTAAGACAAATTGAAGATACTTTTAAATCAAAACAAACGGAAATGCGTGATTTAGAAATGAATGCACGATTCTTTGTTGTGACCACAAGCTATATCGACAAGATTGAACAGGGAGGTAAAAGTGGTGTTGTTGTGACAGTTCGTGATATGACTAATGAGCACAATCTAGATCAAATGAAGAAAGATTTCATTGCTAATGTATCACATGAATTACGTACACCGATATCATTACTTCAAGGTTATACTGAATCAATTGTAGATGGTATTGTTACAGAACCGGATGAAATAAAAGAATCGCTTGCCATTGTCCTTGATGAATCGAAACGTTTAAATCGTTTAGTTAATGAATTGTTAAATGTCGCACGCATGGATGCTGAAGGGTTATCCGTAAATAAAGAAGTTCAGCCTATTGCAGCGTTACTAGATAAGATGAAAATTAAGTATCGCCAACAAGCTGATGATTTAGGTCTAAATATGACTTTTAATTATTGTAAGAAGCGTGTTTGGAGTTATGATATGGATCGCATGGACCAAGTACTAACGAACTTAATTGATAATGCATCACGTTATACGAAACCTGGAGATGAAATTGCAATTACTTGTGATGAAAATGAAAGCGAAGATATTTTATACATTAAAGATACAGGTACAGGCATTGCACCAGAACATTTACAACAAGTATTTGATCGTTTTTATAAAGTTGATGCAGCGAGAACGCGAGGTAAACAAGGTACCGGTTTAGGTTTGTTCATTTGTAAAATGATTATCGAAGAGCATGGTGGTTCCATAGATGTTAAAAGCGAATTAGGGAAAGGCACAACATTTATTATTAAACTACCAAAACCAGAATAAAATTGAATATAGTTATTTCAGAACGCATGTTATTGATTAGAGACTCTAATTTATAGCATGCGTTTTTTGATTGATGTGGGGAATTTTGTATGTGGATTAGAACTTAGGGTTTTTGCGAATATCAACTATTAAATATATTACTAATTTATACAAAAATATAAAGTTTGATAAAGTTATTTATTTGATTATAAAAATAGGGTAAAATATAGATATATTGTATTAATTAAATTATTCGAGGTGTCATATGAAAAAGTTCATTGGATCAGTTTTAACCACGACATTAATTTTAGGGGGATGTTCCGCGATGGAAAATGAATCAAATAAAGACACAAACACAGAAACAAAATCTGTACCAGAAGAAATGGAAGCTTCAAAATATGTAGGCCAAGGCTTCCAACCGCCTGCAGAAAAAGATGCGATTGAATTTGCGAAGAAGCATCGTAAAGAATTTGAAAAAGTAGGTGAACAATTCTTTAAAGATAACTTTGGACTAAAAGTTAAAGCTACAAATGTTGTAGGTAAAGATGATGGTGTAGAAGTTTATGTGCATTGTGAAGATCATGGCATTGTATTTAATGCAAGTCTACCTTTGTACAAAGATGCCATCCATCAAAAAGGATCAATGCGCAGTAATGACAATGGTGATGATATGAGTATGATGGTGGGTACAGTGCTGAGTGGCTTTGAATATCGAGCGCAAAAAGAAAAGTATGATAACTTATATAAATTCTTCAAAGAAAATGAAAAGAAATATCAATATACAGGCTTTACAAAAGAGGCAATTAACAAGACACAAAACGTTGGATATCAAAATGAATACTTTTATATCACATATTTATCAAGAAACTTAAAAGAATATCGTAAATATTACGAACCGTTGATTCATAAAAATGATAAAGAATTTAAAGAAGGTATGCAACAAGCTAGAAAAGAGTTAGATTATACTGCCAATACTGATGCAGTTTCTACACTTTTTTCAACTAAGAAAAACTTTACTAAAGACAATACAGTAGATGATGTGATTGAATTGAGTAATAAATTAAAAGAAAAACCCAATATGCCTCAAAAATCTCAAGTTACTATTCAATTAGGAAAATCTAGTATAAATACTAAAAAACCATTTTATGACGATATAAATCCAATTGAAGGGTAAGTGAATATAAAGTGAATAAAATAAATGATAGGGACATAGCAGAATTGAGCAGTTATTGGGTTTATCAAGATATAAATGAAAAAAAAGATTTTAAAGTAAATGGAAAACGGTTCAAACAAATAGATAATTATAATGATAATAGTAATGATAATATGAATGGTGCTGCTGATATTAAAACATACGAGTTACTTAATGATCAGGGGAATCCAACTGGTCAACAGACAATAATTTATCAAGGAACATCTAATGAGGCAATTAACCCAAATAATCCATTAAAATCATCGGGTTTTGGAGATGATTGGCTCCAAAATGCTAAATTAATGAATAATGATAATGAAAGCACAGATTATTTAAAGCAAGTAGAAGAATTCGCAAATAGTTATCGACAAAAAATTAAAGATGCTTCTGTTCTTGATGAAAATGAATTTAGAAGAAAATACAAAACTAAACCTTATAATTACAAAAACAAAACAATTGTGGCGGATGGTGGTAATTCGGAAGGTGGTGCAGGAGCAAAATATCAAGGAGCGAAACATCCGAATGAAAAAGTTGTTGCTACTGACTCAGCAATGATTCCTTATGCTGCTTGGCAGAAATTTGCTAGACCACGCTTTGATAATATGATTAGTTTTAATAGTACCAACGATTTATTAACATGGTTACAAGATCCATTCATCAAAGATATGCCAGGAAAACGCGTTAACATTAGTGATGGTGTGCCCAGGTTAGATGCTTTAATAGACAGCCATGTAGGTTATAAAAGGAAGTTAAATAGAAAAGATAACACATACGATACTGTACCACTAATCAAAATTAAGTCGGTAAAAGATACAGAAATTAAAAATGGAAAAAAAGTAAAAAAGACTATTAACATAACATTAGATATGGATGGGCGAATTCCAATAAATGTTTGGACAGGAGATTCGATTGCACGTTCCGGAAAAGGAACTTTAATTAAACTTAATTTAGAAAATCTTGATGCGTTGAGTAAACTGATTACTGGTGAAACAAGTGGTATGTTAGCAGAATGCGTAATCTTTTTAAATGAAAGTTTTAACATCTCAGAAAATGAAAATAAAAATTTTGCAGATAGAAAGAAACAATTATCAGAAGGATTTAAGGATAAGATTAACTTATTTCAATTAGAAGAAATGGAAAGAACTTTAATTAGTAAAATAAACGCACTTGAAGAAGTTGCAGATGAAACAATAGAAAGTATTAGTGCTGTTAAACACTTATTACCTGATTTTGCATTGGATGCATTAAAAGAAAGAATTAATGAGTTGTTTAAAGGTATAAAATCTTTTATAGAAAAAGTGTATGATAGTATAGATAATGAAATTTTAGAAATTTTCAAAAATATAGATCACGACTTCAGAGATGGAGTATCTGAAGAAATGATGAAACATTTGAAAGTAGTGAAACAGAATATAGAGCAAATAAAAAATCAAAATGATATTTATGGTAGGCAAATTGCAGATATTAGAAGTATTATGAAGCAACAAGATGCAACAATTTTAGATGGAAATTATCAAATTAATTATAGCGGTGAAAATATGGTGCAGGGTCTAGCTTTACCTTCTAATTATTTAGGAAGAAAAATGAAAATATTAAAAGACCATATCGATGATGGTATTAAAAAAATAGCAGACTATGTTCAAGGTATATATGATGAATATGCATCGAAAATTGTCGATGTAATAAAATATTTGATTAATACAATTCCCAAAATACGTAAGAATTTAAGACATGCAATTGAAATGTTAAATGTAAAAAAGAAAGAATTTTTGTCCCTGATTCCTAATGTAACTTGTAATTATATTAAAACTAAATTAGAAGAATTAGATAATACTTTAGGCAAATGGGAGCCTTTTCTTAATGATTTAAAAGCAGTGTCACCAATTTTAGATAACCATTTAGATGATATTGTTAAGAACATGAAGCCTTTGATTGTACAAATGATATTTGAACCATCACATTATGATGATATGTTTATTTCAAGAAAAGCTTTAACGCCAGTGTTCTCAAGCGTTTTATAAAGCTTGTAAAAAATATAAGGGCAAAAAAAGGGCGGATTTAAGCTAACTTGGAATGTTTTCGAGTTTTTGAGTTAGTTCTCTATCCATTTTTTCAGTTACATGAGTATATATGCGAATGGTTGTTTTTTCATCTACATGTCCTACCCTTTTCATAATTGCTTTTAAAGAAACATTCATTTCTACTAATAAAGTTATGTGTGTATGTCTAAATGTGTGCGTGGTAACTTTCTTATTCATATTTAAAGCTTTTGTAGTTTTCTTAAGCACACCGGCGATTTGATTATTACATAAAGGATTCCCTTTTTTTGTTGTGAATATGAACCCTCTGTCAACATAGCTCGAATTCCATCTTTTCAACATTTTGTTTTCCAGTATTATCTTTTTAAAAATTTCTACGGTTCTAGAATTGATGCTGATACTTCTTTTTGAACTTATAGTCTTTGTAGTGTCTTTGTATCCGAATCCTTCCTCGTATTTAATGCGGTGAATTGTACCTGTTATATTGATAGTTTTGTTTAATAAATCTATATCTTTTTCCTGCAGTGCTTGTAGTTCTCCTATGCGCATACCAGTTAAAGCCTGTACTTCTAAGATGCTGGCAATTAAAATGCGATTTCGCTTGTGTAACTTATTATCATTTAGTATATGATCACGTATCTGTAGGACTTGGTTCATTTCTAAATAGTTGTACATTTTAGATTCATCTTTTTCGATATCCTCTATTGTTTTTCTTCTTTTAGGAATTTTGACATTAGTTAACAAATATTCATTTGGATAATTGTAAAATTTAACTGCATATTTAATAGCTCCTTTCATATCTCCGAGTTGACGGGTTACTTGATTTTGAGAATAGATATCTGATAATTTATTAATAAATATCTGCATATATTTTGTATCTAGTTTGTTTAAAAGCAAGTTCTCAGAGCTGTATCGTTTAATGTTTCTAATTCTTATTTTTATATTATTAAGAGTAGTCAACTTTGAACCTGATGTTTTTATATGATATTCAAGCCATTCATCTAATAGCGCGTGAAAAGTCAAAGTTTTTAATTCGCTTGACGACTTGTTGTTCAGTTTTTCTTTTATTTTTTCTTCTAAACGAAACATTGCTTCTTTTTGAGATTGTTTTGTATTCTTGTTCAACACAACACTTACGCGCTTCCATTTATCTGTGTATGGATCTTTATACTTCTCGTAGTATCTGTATTTAGTTTCGTTATTTTTGTTTTTAAATTTTTCAATCCACATGTTTATACCTCCTGCAAGAACGTATGTTCTATAAAATATTAAAAAATAATAAGGGTAGTCGGGCTACCCGTAATTTAGTACTAGGTACTAAATGTGTTATAATAAAATAAAAAGTAGGTGATAAGATGACTCAATTTCTAGGGGCGCTTCTTCTTACAGGAGTTTTAGGTTACATACCATATAAATATCTAACAATGATAGGTTTAGTTAGTGAAAAAAACAAGGTTATCAATACTCCTGTATTATTGATTTTTTCTATTGAAACATGTTTGATATGGTTTTATAGTTTTATAATTTTTAATAATGTTGATTTAAAAAATTTGAATTTAATTCAGTTGCTTACAGGTCTAAAAGCAAATATTTTGTTTCTATTTATTTTTGTTTTAACAGTGTTTGTATTTAATCCTTTAATTGTTAAATTTATTATCTGGTTAATTAATATAACCAGAAAGTTTATGAAATTGGATTGTATAAGCTTATTAGACAAAAGAGACAAGTTGTTTAATAACAACGGTAAACCAGTATTTATAGTTATAAAAGACTTTGAAAACAGAATCATTGAAGAGGGTGAACTTAAAACCTATAATTCAGCTGGTAGCGATTTCGATTTACTAGAAGTTGAGCGACAAGATTTCAAAGTATCTGATTTACCGTCAAACGATGAATTGTATATTAAACATACGCTTGTAGACCTTAAACAACAAATTAAATTGGATTTATATTTAATGAATGAATACTAATCTTTTTTCTTAGCTTTTTCTGATAAAGTGCTTTTTAATTTTTCGCTGGCGCCTGACTTTTCAAAACTTTTGTTTAATGGGTTACTACGAGTAGTTTCTTGTTTTTTGTTTTTATCTACCATAAAATTCTCACCACCATTCAACGTCTACACTAGTAGGCGTTTTTTGATTTTTTTTAATCCTTTTTCTCGTCACGCTATATAGGTACTTTTAATCGTAATTAAAGCCAAGTTTATTTAAAATCTCTAAATAATCTGACGACTTTGCCCGTAATGTTTACGTCATTTATTTTTGACATTGGGTAGCTTCTATCTTTAATGGTAACGTAATTAGATAATCGCTTTAGGGTAAATGTGTCATCTGAGTTAAATATAATTTCACAAAAATATTCATCAGTCGCAGTTCCGTTTTCAGGACAGTAAACAGTAATTATATCTCTGTCAAAGATAAAGTCCATTACATCATCATCCTGATCTAAAATGTAGCAAACAGTCATATCTTCATTTTCAACTCTTCTTGCGCTATTTATAGTAGTTATTGGTTGTGCAACTAATTTGCCTTTTGCCTCTGTGTATCTTTTTGGAAATTCCACATAATTCATTAAATCGATTGTTTTATTTGTTTCCATATTAGCTCTTCTTTCTTATATTGTTTTATTAGTTAATATTGGCTCCTGGTACTGCGCTAGCACCAGCTCTTGCTTCCTCTTCTTTTCCTTTTTTGTACTCTTCAAAAGCTTTAGCCTGTTCATCTTTAGTCCAGCCAGGCGAAACGACATACTCATCATTTAAATTAGTATTTTGTGAATCGTTTTCATTTATATTTGCAGGAGTATTATTAGATGGATCTGAATTATTATTAAGTTGATTGTTTTGTGATTGGTTTTGATTGTTTGAATTATTTTGTATGCTATTATTAGGTGGATTTTTATCTTCAACTTTTTTCATTTTTTCTTGTTGCGTTTTTGGTTTGCTATCTTTGTGTTTTTGTGTTTGTGACTTTTTATTTTCTTCTTTTTTTGGTTTTTCTTTTTCACCACAAGCTGTTAAAGCTAATGTACTTACTAGTAGCAGTCCGATTACTTTTTTCATATGTATCTCTCCTTTGTTTATATTTCCTTATATTTAAAAACTCTCAACGGCTCAAACGTAATAGAATACTCGCCATAGTGAGTTCCAATACCATATATCTTTTTATATTGTTCTATAGCTTCTAGTATGTATGATTCACTCAACTGCAGATACTCTGACAACTCGTACAAATTACGAACACCGTAGTTGTGAGCTTCTACAATTTCATGTAGCGGTACAGCTGAAGTAAAACCATGTCTACGTGCATAATTTTCAAATTTTCTATTAATCCATTTTGTTTGGTCTAAAATGTTGCCATACGTCAACTTGTGGTGGGCAAGTTCCTCATATAACACTTCTGCTTTACGTACTTCTGATAAATTACGCCTTATATAAATTTTTCCGTTCATATAGCATCCAGGTTGGAAATTTGGAAGCTGGTCAGTTTCTTCTATCTTTATTTTTTCGTTATTTATGCAAAGTTCTTCGTATAATCCCAATATAAACACCCTTTATTTGTCTCTATTTCTAACCCATTCAATGAATCTATTTACTTCTTCAATCTCTTCTTCAGTTAATCCCTCCTTATCAAAATGAGCAGCAATTGTTTCTTGATGTATATCTTTTTTTGATTCAGTAATTCTTGATTTCGGTACATTGAAGTAATCTGCAAGTTGTTGAATTCTTTTAATTCGTGGATATTTAGTTTGTTGAATCCAATTGGAGACTGTAGGTTGAGAAACTCCAATAGCTTCAGCAAGTTCTCTCTGATCAATATTTTTATCATTCATAAGTTCTTGAAGGTTTTCAGATAAAATTTTTCTGACTTTATTATTCTCCATAGTTGTCTCCTTTAATATTACTTAATGTAATATTAACTTACCATAACCGACATTACTTTACAATACTTTTTATAACTTTTTATGAAGAAATATAACTTTATCTGTTGACAAGTAATACAAAGTAATATAAAGTTATACGTGTGAAAGGGAGGTGGACGACATGCCGGAACAATTATCCGTAAGAAAATGGAGACTTGTAAGGGACTTGAAACAGCAAGAAGTAGCAGATATATTGGGCGTCAATGCAAAGACAGTTGGTCATTGGGAAAAGGATGACACTAATTTAAGTAATGTTACAGTTTACGCTTTAGCAAAGTTATATGATATTGAGGTAGACCAGATAAAGGTCTAAATTTTTTGACCTTCGTATAACTTTTTATAACTTTTAGGTAATGTAACAAATGGACATAAACAACTTAAAAGGAGGAACAACAAATGAACGAAGAAAAATTAAAGATGATTCTCTTACTTCTTGAAGATATACCAAGAGACGAATGGAATCGATTAGTAAATGAAGTAAATAATCAATACAGTTACCAAGCTGACAAGGTAGGACTTGCCAGTGATAACTGTCAACAAATAGCAAATAACTATAAGCACTATGGATTTTAAGATGGATAAGGACTATCGTTATTCTTTTCACCTTTAACGTTAATGTCGAAATACAAAACATGATCTAAACTGACAACTCTATCTTTTGGATGAATGATGTGTAGAGTTTTGCTTTCAGCATCTTTTATATGTTCTTGTACTTTAATAACTTCACCATTAATTAAATGTAAATCTAAAGAAGTAACGATTTCTTTATCTAAATATTGAGTGAGCAATCTCTTATGTATACTTATCACCTCCTTAGGTTGATAACAACATTATACACGAAAGGTGGAACAACAAATGAACAAAAAATCAGAAGGGTTAGACATAATCATACCAAGGATTTTCAGAAGAGATCATGCGTCAGTAGAATCTTTAACAGAAAATGAACGTCGACTAAGAAAGGAAATATTAGGAAGTATTAAAAAAGGTGATTACAGCTACTTAGAAATAAACAAAGTTTTCTATGCATTAGATAGAGAACTTCAATACAGAGCGAATAATAACAAACTTTAACATTTATCGAAAGGAGTGATAGAGATGCCAAAAATCATAGTACCACCAACACCAGAAAACACATATAGAGGCGAAGAAAAATTTGTGAAAAAGTTATACGCAACACCTACACAAATCCATCAATTGTTTGGAGTATGTAGAAGTACAGTATACAACTGGTTGAAATATTACCGCAAAGATAATTTAGGTGTAGAAAATTTATACATTGATTATTCACCAACAGGCACTCTGATTAATATTTCTAAATTGGAAGAGTATTTGATCAGAAAGCATAAAAAATGGTATTAGGAGGATATTAAATGAGCGACACATATAAAAGCTACTTAATAGCAGTACTGTGCTTCACAGTCTTAGCGATTGTGCTTATGCCATTGCTGTACTTCACTACAGCATGGTCAATTGCGGGATTCGCAAGTATCGCAACATTCATATACTACAAAGAATACTTTTATGAAGAATAAAAAAACTGCTACTTGCGTCAACAAGTAACAGTGACAAACATTTATCAAAATATACAACTTAATTAAATCAAAATATACGGAGGTAGTCAACTATGGCTGAAAATATTAAAACTGAACAACATTATTACACTAAAGATTTCTCAGGATACAGAAATGAAGAAGATAACTTTGTAGCAAATCAAGAATTGACAGTAACAATCACATTGAACGAGTACAGAAAACTTATTGAAATAAAGGCTGTTAAAGATAAAGAAGAAGATACTTACAGAGGTAAGTATTTTGCGGAAGAAAGAAAAAACGAAAAATTGGAAAAAGAAAATATAAAACTAAAAAACAAAATTTATGAATTACAAAACGAAGAAGATAACGAGGAGGACGAAGAAAACGAGGAGGAAGTCAACAATGACTAAAAAATATAAAGACATGACTCAGGAAGAAGTAAAAGACTTATTATCTGAAAAAAGCGGAGAATTGTATGAATTAGCGAAAGAAATTAAGGGAGAAAGTAAATTTGATATTTTGCTTTTCTCATCAATAGGAGTTATCGACGGAGATTATTTAGCAGGTTCAAGTTCTGTGATTGGTCATACTTTCGATCTTGCTTCCTTATTGGATAGCACTAAGAGTTATAAAGACATTGTCAATGTTCTCCAAATGTGTAAATCACAAAAATTTCACGGTATTGATGATAACAAGGAGGGCTAAAACAATGTATTACAAATTTGGTGAGATAAAAAATAAAATTATCAGCTTTAACGGGTTTGAATTTAAAGTGTCTGCGATGAAAAAACATGACGGTATCAGTATACAAATCAAGGATATGAATAATATTCCACTTAAATCATTTCATGTTGTAGATTTAAGCGAACTATATTTTGCGACGGATGCAATGCGTGACGTTATAAACGAATGGATTGAAGAGAACACAGATGAACAGGACAGACTAATTAACTTAGTCATGAAATGGTAGGAGGATTTAATCAATGGCAATATTAGAAGATATTTTTGAAGAATTAAAACTATTAAATAACAATTTACGTGTGTTAAACACTGAACTATCAACAGTAGATTCATCAATTGTACAAGAGAAAGTTAAAGAAGCACCAATGCCAAAAGAAGAAACAGCTCAACTGGAATCAATTGAAGAAGTTAAGGAAACTTCTGCTGATTTAACTAAAGATTATGTTTTATCAGTAGGAAAAGAGTTCCTTAAAAAAGCAGATACTTCTGATAAGAAAGAATTTAGAAATAAACTTAACGAACTTGGTGCGGATAAGCTATCTACTATCAAAGAAGAGCATTATGAAAAAATTGTTGATTTTATGAATGCGAGAATAAATGCATGAAGCTAGATCACTCAAATAGAGCTCATGCAAAGCTTAGTGCAAGTGGAGCAAAACAATGGCTAAACTGCCCACCGAGTATTAAGGCAAGTGAAGGTATTGCAGATAAAAGTACAGTTTTTGCCGAAGAAGGTACATTCGCCCATGAGTTAAGTGAGTTATATTTCAGCCTTAAATATGAAGGCCTAACACAGTTTGAGTTTAATAAGGCTTTTCAAAATTATAAGAGAAATCAATATTACAGCGAAGAATTGCGTGAATATGTGGAAGAGTATGTAGCTAATGTAGAAGAAAAATATAACGAAGCTTTGAGTAGGGATAATGATGTAATAGCTTTATTTGAAACAAAATTAGATTTAGGTAAATACGTCCCTGAATCTTTTGGAACTGGTGATGTCATTATATTTTCAGGTGGTGTACTTGAAATTATTGACCTTAAATATGGTAAAGGCATTGAAGTTTCAGCTATAGATAATCCTCAACTTAGATTATATGGCTTGGGCGCATATGAACTGCTTAGTTTAATGTATGACATTCATACAATTCGCATGACTATCATACAACCTCGAATAGATAACTTTTCTACTGAAGAGTTACCAATATCAAGATTACTTCAATGGGGAGCCGATTTTGTTAAACCATTAGCCAGACTTGCTTATAACGGTGGAGGAGAGTTTAAAGCAGGTAGTCATTGTAGATTCTGTAAGATAAATCATTCATGTAGAACACGTGCAGAATACATGCAAAATGTGCCTCAAAAGCCACCACATTTGTTAAGTGATGAAGAGATTGCAGAACTTTTATATAAACTGCCTGATATCAAAAAATGGGCTGATGAAGTAGAACAATATGCACTAAATCAAGCGAAAGAAAATGATAAAAACTATCCTGGTTGGAAGCTTGTAGAAGGTCGTTCACGAAGAATGATAACTGATACAAAAGCAATGCTTGAAAAGTTAGTTGAAGCGGGTTATAAACCTGAAGATATTACAGAAACCAAGTTACTTAGCATTACGAATTTAGAAAAATTAATTGGTAAAAAAGCATTTTCTAAAATTACAGAGGGTTTTATAGAAAAGCCGCAAGGTAAATTAACACTTGCTACCGAGTCGGATAAACGACCAGCTATAAAGCAATCTGCTGAAGATGATTTTGACAAACTATAAAAATTTAAAAGGACGGTATATAAACATGAAAGCAAAAGTATTAAATAAAACTAAAGTGATTACAGGAAAAGTAAGAGCATCATATGCACATATTTTTGAACCTCACAGTATGCAAGAAGGGCAAGAATCAAAGTATTCAATCAGTTTAATCATTCCTAAATCAGATACAAGTACGATAAAAGCCATTGAACAAGCTATAGAAGCTGCTAAAGAAGAAGGAAAAGTTAGTAAGTTTGGAGGCAAAGTTCCTGCAAATCTGAAACTTCCATTACGTGATGGAGATACTGAAAGAGAAGATGATGTCAATTATCAAGACGCTTATTTTATTAACGCATCAAGCAAACAAGCACCTGGTATTATTGACCAAAACAAAATTAGATTAACGGATTCTGGAACTGTTGTAAGTGGTGATTATATTAGAGCTTCAATTAATCTATTTCCTTTCAACACAAATGGTAATAAGGGTATCGCAGTTGGATTGAACAACATTCAACTTGTAGAAAAAGGCGAACCTCTTGGCGGTGCAAGTGCAGCAGAAGATGATTTCGATGAATTAGACACTGATGATGAGGATTTCTTATAAGTCAATAGGTGGGGTTTTAGCCCCACTTTAATTTTAAAGAAATTGAGGTGTCAAGAATTTGAGATTTATGAATACAGATATTGAAACATATAGCAGTAATGATATTTCGAAATGTGGTGCCTATAAATACACAGAAGCTGAAGATTTCGAAATTTTAATTATAGCTTATTCAATAGATGGTGGAGCGATTAGTGCGATTGACATGACTAAAGTAGATAATGAGCCTTTCCACGCTGATTTTGAGACGTTTAAAATTGCTCTTTTTGATCCTGCTGTAAAAAAGTATGCATTCAATGCTAATTTCGAAAGAACTTGTCTTGCTAAACATTTTAATAAACAGATGCCACCTGAAGAATGGATTTGCACAATGGTTAATTCAATGCGTATTGGCTTACCTGCTTCGCTTGATAAAGTTGGAGAAGTTTTAAGACTACAAAACCAAAAAGATAAAGCAGGTAAAAATTTAATTCGTTATTTCTCTATACCTTGTAAACCAACAAAAGTTAATGGAGGAAGAACAAGAAACTTGCCTGAACATGATCTTGAAAAATGGCAACAATTTATAGATTACTGTATTCGAGATGTAGAAGTAGAAATGACGATTGCTCATAAAATTAAAGACTTTCCAGTAACTGCAATTGAACAAGCATATTGGGTTTTTGACCAACATATAAACGACAGAGGTATTAAGCTTTCTAAATCATTGATGTTAGGAGCTAATGTGCTCGATAAGCAGAGTAAAGAAGAATTGCTTAATCAAGCTAAACATATAACAGGTTTAGAAAATCCTAATAGTCCTACACAATTATTGGCTTGGTTAAAGGATGACCAAGGATTAGATATACCTAATTTACAAAAGAAAACGGTTCAGGAGTACTTAAAAGAAGCAACAGGAAAAGCTAAAAAAATGCTAGAAATTAGATTGCAAATGTCTAAAACCAGTGTGAAAAAATACAACAAAATGCATGACATGATGTGCAGTGATGAACGGGTAAGAGGTCTGTTTCAATTTTACGGTGCCGGTAGGTAGAGGTGTACAACTTCAGAATTTAACAAAGCATTATATTTCAGATACTGAATTAGAAATAGCAAGAGATCTTATTAAAGAACAACGTTTTGACGATTTAGATTTATTACTCAATGTTCATCCTCAAGACTTATTAAGTCAATTAGTTAGGACGACATTTACTGCTGAAGAAGGTAATGAACTAGCAGTAAGTGATTTTTCTGCAATAGAGGCAAGAGTCATAGCATGGTATGCAAAAGAACAATGGCGTTTAGATGTGTTCAACACACACGGAAAGATATATGAAGCATCGGCTTCTCAAATGTTTAATGTCCCGGTAGAAAGCATAACTAAAGGCGACCCTCTCAGACAAAAGGGAAAAGTGTCCGAATTAGCTTTAGGTTATCAAGGTGGCGCTGGAGCTTTAAAAGCGATGGGCGCATTGGAAATGGGCATTGAAGAAAATGAATTACAAGGTTTAGTTGATAGTTGGCGTAACGCAAATCCTAACATAGTTAATTTTTGGAAGGCTTGCCAAGAGGCTGCAATTAATACTGTGAAATCCCGAAAGACGCATCATACGCATGGAGTTAGATTTTATATGAAAAAAGGTTTTCTAATGATTGAACTGCCTAGTGGAAGAGCTTTAGCTTATCCAAAAGCTTCAGTTGGTGAAAATAGTTGGGGTAGTCAAGTTGTTGAATTTATGGGCTTAGATCTTAACCGTAAATGGTCAAAGTTAAAAACGTATGGTGGGAAGTTAGTCGAGAATATTGTTCAAGCAACTGCAAGGGATTTACTTGCGATTTCTATAGCTAGGCTTGAAGCATCAGGTTTTAAAATAGTTGGACATGTCCATGATGAAGTAATTGTAGAAATACCTAGAGGTTCAAATGGACTTAAGGAAATCGAAACTATCATGAATAAGCCTGTCGATTGGGCAAAAGGATTGAATTTGAATAGTGACGGATTTACTTCTCCGTTTTATATGAAGGATTAGGAGTGTGATTGAATGCAACATCAAGCTTATATCAATGCTTCTGTTGACATTAGAATTCCTACAGAAGTCGAAAGTGTTAATTACAATCAGATTGATAAAGAAAAAGAGAATTTGGCGGACTATTTATTTAATAATCCAGGTGAACTATTAAAATATAACGTTATAAATATCAAGGTTTTAGATTTAGAGGTGGAATGATGGCTAGAAGAAAAGTTATAAGAGTGCGTATCAAAGGAAAACTAATGACATTGAGAGAAGTTTCAGAAAAATATCATATATCTCCAGAACTTCTTAGATACAGATACAAACATAAAATGCGCGGCGATGAATTATTGTGTGGAAGAAAAGACTCAAAATCTAAAGATGAAGTTGAATATATGAAGAGTCAAATAAAAGATGAAGAAAAAGAGAGAGAAAAAATCAGAAAAAAAGCGATTTTGAACCTATACCAACGAAATGTGAGAGCGGAATATGAAGAAGAAAGAAAGAGAAGATTGAGACCATGGCTTTATGATGGAACGCCTCAAAAACATTCACGTGATCCGTACTGGTTCGATGTCACTTATAACCAAATGTTCAAGAAATGGAGTGAAGCATAATGAGCATAATCAGTAACAGAAAAGTAGATATGAATGAAACACAAGACAATGTTAAACAACCTGCGCATTACACATACGGCGACATTGAAATTATAGATTTCATCGAACAAGTTACGGCACAGTATCCACCACAATTAGCATTCGCAATAGGTAATGCAATCAAATACTTGTCTAGAGCACCGTTAAAGAATGGTCATGAGGATTTAGCAAAGGCGAAGTTTTACGTCGATAGAGTGTTTGACTTGTGGGAGGGGTAACGATGGCAACGCAAAAACAAGTTGATTACGTAATGTCATTACAGGAGCAACTGGAATTAGAAGACTGCGAAAAATATACAGACGAACAAGTTAAAGCAATGAGTCATAAAGAAGTTAGCAATGTGATTGAGAACTATAAGACAAGCATAAGGAATGAAGAACTATATTACGAATGCATGTCGTTTGGACTGCCTAATTGTTAAAAGGAGTGACGACCATGACAGATAGCGCACGTAAAGAACGCTTAAACCAATTTTTCGGCTCTAAAAGATATCTGTATCAGGATAACGAACGAGTGGCACATACTCATGTAGTAAATGGCACGTATTACTTTCATAGGCATATCGTGCCAGGTTGGCAAAGCGTTAAAAAGACATTTGATACTGCTGAAGAGCTCGAAATATATATAAAGCAACATGGTTTGGAATACGAGGAACAGAAGCAACTAACTTTATTTTAGAGGAGATGGAAATGATGAATAACCGCGAACAAATTGAACAATCAATTATCAGTGCTAGTGCGTATAACGGCAATGACACAGAGGGATTACTAAAAGAGATTGAAGACGTGTATAAGAAAGCGCAAGCGTTTGATGAAATACTTGAAGGTTTACCTAATGCTATGCAAGATGCACTCAAAGAAGATATTGGTCTTGATGAAGCAGTAGGGATTATGACGGGGCAAGTGGTCTATAAATATGAGGAGGATCAGGAAAATGACTAATACATTAACAATTGATCAGTTACAAGAGTTATTACAAATACAAAAGGAGTTCGACGATAGAATACCAACGCTGAACTTACGAGATAGCAAAATAGCATATGTAGTTGAATTCTTTGAATGGTTTAATACATTGGAAACGTTTAAGAACTGGAAGAAGAAACCAGGTAAGCCGTTAGATGTTCAGTTAGATGAATTAGCGGACATGTTGGCGTTTGGATTGAGTATTGCGAATCAAGTAGGAGTGTCATCAGAAGAGATAAAAGAAGCGATTGAATCAAGTTTTAAAAATAGTGAATTTCACAACATGTTTAATTTTAAAGATAAAGAATTTGCTCAAGACGCAGTTGTTAGCACACCACAGATAATATTCAAAGAATTTTATCCTGACCAATTGGCAATTGTAATAGCGATAGACATAGCTTTCAACTTATATTCTATCGACCAGCTCATTGACGCATACAAAAAGAAAATGAAAAGGAATCATGAAAGACAAGATGGAACAGCAGACGCAGGAAAAGGATACGTGTAAAGACATCTTAGATCGAGTCAAGGAGGTTTTGGGGAAGTGACGCAATACTTAGTCACAACATTCAAAGATTCAACAGGACGCAAGCATACACACATAACTAAAGCTAAAAGCAATCAAAGGTTTACAGTTGTTGAGGCAGAGAGTAAAGAAGAAGCTGAGCGCAAATACGAGGCACAAGTTAAAAGAGATGCAGTTATTAAAGTGGGTCAGTTATTTGAAAATATAAGGGAGTGTGGGAAATGACGGAGGTTAAAATTAAAACTATTTCAGATAGAGTTTATTACACAACAACAGATCTAGCTTCTGACGATTATATTAATCTTGTTATGAATCTAGTGATTGAGGATTTTCTTCCGGTCAAAGATGTGTTCAACAATGAAGTATGGGTTAAAAGAGATGAGATTGAATCATTTACATTTATTAAGGAGGCAAACGATGATTAACATACCTAAAATGAAATTCCCGAAAAAGTACACTGAAATAATCAAAAAATATAAAAATAAAGCACCTGAAGAAAAGGCTAAGATTGAAGATGATTTTATTAAAGAAATTAAAGATAAAGACAGTGAATTTTACAGTCCTACGATGGCTAATATGAATGAATATGAATTAAGGGCTATGTTAAGAATGATGCCTAGTTTAATTGATACTGGAGATGACAATGATGATTAAAAAACTTAAAAATATGGATGGGTTCGACATCTTTATTGTTGGAATACTGTCATTATTCGGTATATTCGCATTGCTACTTGTTATCACATTGCCTATCTATACAGTGGCTAGTTACCAACACAAAGAATTACATCAAGGAACTATTACAGATAAATATAACAAGAGACAAGATAAAGAAGACAAGTTCTATATTGTATTAGACAACAAACAAGTCATTGAAAATTCCGACTTATTATTCAAAAAGAAATTTGATAGCGCAGATATACAAGCTAGGTTAAAAGTAGGCGATAAGGTAGAAGTTAAAACAATCGGTTATAGAATACACTTTTTAAATTTATATCCGGTCTTATACGAAGTAAAGAAGGTAGATAAACAATGATTAAACAAATACTAAGACTATTATTCTTACTAGCAATGTATGAGTTAGGTAAGTATGTAACTGAGCAAGTGTATATTATGATGACGGCTAATGATGATGTAGAGGCGCCGAGTGATTACGAAAAAATCAGAGCTGAAGTTTCATGGTAATAGCTATTATCATTTTTGAATTAATTATATTAATGTGTTTAGCAATAGCACTGGAGGTGTTGTAAATATGTGGATTGTCATTTCAATCGTTTTAGCTATATTTTTATTGATCTTGTTAAGTAGCATTTCTCATAAGATGAAAACCATAGAAGCATTGGAGTATATGAATTCTTATCTTTTCAAGCAGTTAGTAAAAAATAATGGTGTTGAAGGTTTAGAAGATTATGAAAATGAAGTTGAACGAATTAGAAAAAGATTCAAAAGCTAAAGAGGGGGCTAAAGCCCTCTCCAGGATTAAAAGAAGCGGATATTTTTTATTTCGTTTTTGTAAATTAAAACTAATTTATGTGAAATTGTCTTTGAAGTCTTGATAATTAAGAAGGTTGAATTTTCTGAGATTATATTAGTTACGGGAAAGGCTTTTCCTGAGTGCAATAAAATTAAAGTTCTCAAGTTTTCATTTTCGTATTTATCATAAATGATTTCGCGTAAAGTTTTCAAAATTTGTCACCTCTTTAATTTTATTAAATTAATTATACAAGAAAGGAGCCGAATATGTTAGACAAAGTCACTCAAATAGAAACAATTAAATATGATCGTGATGTCTCATATTCTTATGCTGCTAGTCGTTTATCCACATATTGGACTAATCACAATATGGCTTGGTCTGACTTTATGCAGAAGCTAGCACAAACAGTTAGAACTAAAGAAGATTTAACTGAGTACAATAAAATGTCTAAGTCTGAACAAGCAGATATAAAAGATGTTGGCGGATTTGTCGGTGGATATTTAAAAGAAGGCAAACGACGTGCTGGTCAAGTCATGAATCGTTCAATGCTAACACTTGATATCGATTATGCTGCTCAAGATATGACTGACATATTATCTATGTTTTATGATTTTGCATATTGTTTATATTCAACACATAAGCATAGAGAGATAAGTCCAAGACTGCGTTTAGTGATTCCTTTAAAACGAAATGTAAATGCAGATGAGTATGAAGCTATTGGGCGTAAAGTCGCAGATATCGTTGGCATGGATTACTTCGATGATACAACTTATCAACCACATAGGTTAATGTATTGGCCTTCAACTAGCAATGATGCAGAATTTTTCTTTACCTATGAAGATTTACCTTTGTTAGATCCAGATAAAATATTAAATGAATATGTTGATTGGACTGACACATTAGAATGGCCAACGTCTTCAAAGGAAGAGAGTAAGACTAAAAGATTAGCAGATAAGCAAGGTGACCCAGAAGAAAAGCCGGGAATTGTTGGCGCATTTTGTAGAGCCTATACGATAGAAGAAGCTATATCAACTTTTATTCCTGACTTATACGAAAAACATTCTACTAACCGTTATACCTATCATGAAGGTTCAACTGCAGGTGGATTGGTGTTATACGAAAATAACAAGTTTGCCTATTCTCATCATAATACGGATCCCGTTAGCGGTATGCTTGTGAACAGTTTTGATTTAGTACGCATACACTTATATGGTGCTCAAGATGAAGACGCTAAAACAGATACTCCGGTTAATCGACTACCTAGTTATAAAGCAATGCAGCAAAGAGCGCAAAATGATGAAGTTGTTAAAAAGCAATTAATTAACGACAAAATGTCTGATGCAATGCAGGATTTCGATGAAATAGTAAATAGCGATGATGCATGGTCTGAGACGTTAGAAATTACTTCGAAAGGTACTTTCAAAGCTAGTATCCCAAATATAGAAATTATATTGCGTAATGATCCAAATTTAAAAGGAAAAATAGCATTTAATGAATTTACAAAACAAATTGAATGCTTAGGGAAAGTGCCATGGAATACTAATTTTAAGACACGTCAATGGCAAGACGGTGATGATAGCAGTTTAAGAAGTTATATCGAAAAGATTTATGACATACACCATTCAGGTAAAACAAAAGATGCCATTATAAGCGTAGCAATGCAAAATGCTTATCATCCAGTAAGGGATTATCTAAATAAAATATCGTGGGATGGACATAAACGTCTTGAAAAGTTATTTATCAAATACTTAGGTGTTGAAGATACTGAAGTGAATAGAACAACTACCAAAAAAGCATTGACTGCTGGAATTGCTCGAGTAATGGAGCCTGGATGTAAATTTGACTATATGCTTACACTTTATGGTCCTCAAGGTGTAGGTAAATCTGCTTTGCTAAAAAAATTAGGTGGTGCATGGTTTTCTGACAGTTTAGTTTCTGTTACAGGTAAAGAAGCCTATGAGGCCTTACAAGGCGTTTGGCTAATGGAAATGGCAGAACTTGCAGCTACAAGAAAAGCTGAAGTTGAAGCTATTAAGCATTTCATATCTAAACAAGTTGACCGGTTTCGTGTTGCTTATGGACATTATATTGAAGATTTTCCAAGGCAATGTATTTTCATTGGTACAACTAATAAAGTTGATTTCTTAAGAGATGAAACTGGTGGAAGACGTTTTTGGCCAATGACTGTAAATCCAGAGAGAGTTGAAGTGAACTGGTCTAAACTAACCAAAGAAGAGATCGACCAAATTTGGGCAGAAGCTAAATATTATTATGAACAAGGAGAAGAGTTATTCCTCAACCCTGAACTAGAAGAAGAAATGCGTTCAATACAAAGCAAACATACTGAGGAATCTCCATATACAGGCATTATTGATGAATATCTTAACACACCAATTCCTAGCAATTGGGATGACTTAACTATCTTTGAACGAAGACGATTTTATCAAGGTGATGTTGATATGTTACCAACAGGAAATGTAGATTACGTTGAAAGAAATAAGGTCTGTGCGCTTGAAGTGTTTGTTGAATGTTTTGGTAAAGATAAGGGAGATAGTAGAGGATCTATGGAAATTAGAAAGATTTCAAACATCTTAAGACAATTAGACAATTGGTCTGTATATGATGGTAATAAAAGTGGGAAAATTCGATTTGGAAAAGATTATGGTGTACAGATAGCTTATGTAAGAGATGAAAGTTTAGAAGATTTAATATAATAAATATTGAATAAATATACATTTTAGAGTGTTGTATCAGATGTTGCATCATTTTTTGAGTGATGCAACACGTGAGTGTAAAAAGTAATCGTAGGTGTTGCATCATTTTTAGTGATGCAACATTGATGCAACAAATGATGCAACACCTCTTTCCCTTCTCGCTGTAAGGTTCAACCCTGTTTGTTTCCAATGTTGCATCAAATTCACTATAAAGTTTAAAAAGTAGTGTTAGGGAGTAAAGAGGTATAGGGGTAACCCTCTAACAGCTATTTTTAAAAGTTTGGCAAGAATTGATGCAACATCGGAACACAAATATAAATTTTGTATACAAGGTGAATATATGAAAGAATCGACATTAGAAAAATATTTAGTGAAAGAGATATCAAAGCTAAACGGTTTATGTTTAAAATGGGTTGCACCTGGAACAAGAGGTGTGCCAGATAGAATTATTATTATGCCAGAAGGAAAAACATATTTTGTAGAAATGAAGCAAGAAAAAGGAAAGTTGCATCCTTTACAAAAATATGTGCATAGACAATTTGAAAATAGAGATCATAAAGTATATGTGTTATGGAATAAAGAACAAGTAAATACTTTTATCAGAATGGTAGGTGGAACATTTGGCGATTGACTTCAAACCACATAGCTATCAAAAGTATGCAATAGATAAAGTGATAGATAATGAGAAATACGGTCTGTTTTTAGATATGGGTCTAGGGAAAACAGTATCAACACTTACAGCATTTAGTGAATTGCAGTTGTTAGACACTAAAAAAATGTTAGTTATAGCACCTAAACAAGTTGCTAAAGATACATGGGTTGATGAAGTTGATAAGTGGAACCATTTAAATCATCTGAAAGTGTCTTTAGTTTTAGGAACACCTAAAGAAAGAAATGATGCATTAAACACAGAGGCTGATATCTATGTAACCAATAAAGAAAATACTAAATGGTTATGTGATCAATATAAAAAAGAATGGCCATTTGACATGGTTGTGATTGATGAACTGTCTACATTTAAAAGTCCTAAGAGTCAAAGGTTTAAATCTATTAAAAAGAAATTACCACTCATTAATAGATTTATAGGATTAACAGGAACACCTAGTCCAAATAGTTTACAGGATTTATGGGCTCAAGTTTATTTGATAGACAGAGGTGAAAGACTTGAGTCTTCATTCAGTCGTTATCGAGAAAGGTACTTTAAACCAACTCATCAAGTTAGCGAACATATTTTTAAGTGGGAGCTAAGAGACGGATCTGAAGAAAAGATATATAAACAAATAGAAGATATATGTTTAAGCATGAAAGCGAAAGATTATCTGGATATGCCTGACAGAGTTGATACTAAACAAACAGTAGTCTTATCAGAAAAAGAAAGAAAAGTATATGAAGAATTAGAAAAAAACTATATTTTAGAATCGGAAGAAGAAGGAACAGTTGTAGCTCAAAATGGGGCATCATTAAGTCAGAAACTACTTCAACTATCTAACGGCGCAGTTTATACAGATGAGGAAGATGTAAGACTTATACATGATAAGAAGTTAGATAAGTTAGAGGAAATTATAGAGGAGTCTCAAGGCCAACCAATACTATTGTTTTATAACTTCAAACACGATAAAGAAAGAATACTTCAAAGGTTTAAGGAAGCAACCACATTAGAGGATTCAAACTATAAAGAACGTTGGAACAGTGGAGACATTAAGTTGCTTATAGCACATCCAGCAAGTGCAGGACATGGATTAAACTTACAACAAGGTGGGCACATTATTGTTTGGTTTGGACTTACATGGTCCTTGGAATTATACCAACAAGCAAATGCTAGATTATACAGACAAGGACAAAATCATACGACTATTATTCATCATATCATGACCGATAACACAATAGATCAAAGAGTATATAAAGCTTTACAAAATAAAGAACTAACGCAAGAAGAATTAATGAAAGCTATTAAAGCAAGAATAGCTAAGCATAAGTAATGGAGGTCTAACATGGGGAACACAATATATGATATCAAGCCAGGAACATTTAAATATATTGAATCAGAAATATATAATTTAAATGAGAACAAGAAAGAAATAAAAAGATTGAGGTTGGAAATACTTAATCCAACGAAGGAACAAGATTCCAATATTGTATATGGACCATTACAAAAAGGCGAACCAGTTAGAACAACTGAACTAATGGCAACTAGATTATTAACTAATAAGATGTTACGAAACCTTGAAGAAATGGTCGAAGCAGTTGAGAGTGAATACTTAAAGTTGCCTGAAGATCATAAGAAAGTAATAAGGCTCAAGTATTGGAATAAAGAAAAGAAGTTAAAGATGGAACAGATAGGACATGAATGCCATATGCATCGTAATACTGTTACTACTATACGAAAGAACTTTGTTAAAGCGGTAGCGTATCATGCAGGTATCAAATAACATTGTGCAAAGATTGTGCAAAAGGCCTACAAATCTGTAGTAATATGATAGTATCGGAAAGATGTATAAAGTTATCTAAAAGTTATACGACACAAGTACACGAGGCACATCGCTATGCGGTGTGTCTTTTGTTATGCAATCAAAGAGGTGTAAGAGATGACCAAGCACAATAACATTTATAAGCATGGTCGTAAGTCATATCAATACGATTGGTTCTATCATTCAAAAGCATGGAAGAAGTTAAGGGAGATAGCATTAGATAGAGATAATCATCTTTGTCAAATGTGTTTACGCGAAGATATTGTAACAGATGCAAACATAGTGCATCACATTATTTATGTTGATGAAGATTTTAACAAAGCTTTAGAATTAGATAATCTAATGTCAGTTTGTTATGGCTGTCATAACAAAATTCATGCAAATGGTAATGACAAAAGTAATCTTAAGAAAATTAGAGTTCTAAAAATTTAAATAAAAAAACATTTAAATAAAATTTTATAGCCCCCTGCCCATTGGCTTAAAATGTTTTTTCGCCGGGTACCGGCGGGGGCCCTTCGCTTGCAACGCGGATAAACTTTTATGAAAGGGGGTCTTTATATGAAATTAACAAAAAAACAGCTGAAAGAATATATAGAGGATTATAAAAAATCTGATGACATATTAATTAATTTGTATATAGAAACGTATGAATTTTATTGTCGGTTAAGAGATGAACTTAAAAATAGTGATTTGATGATAGAGCATACAAACAAGGCTGGTGCGAGCAATATTGTTAAGAATCCATTAAGCATAGAACTGACAAAAACAGTTCAAACACTAAATAACTTACTCAAGTCTATGGGTTTAACTGCAGCACAAAGAAAAAAGATAGTTCAAGAAGAAGGTGGATTCGGTGACTATTAAAGTTTTAAATGAACCTTCACCAAAACTATTAACAACATGGTATGCAGAGCAAGTCACTCAAGGGAAAATAAAAACAAGCAAATATGTTAAAAAAGAATGTGAGAGACACCTTAGATATCTAGAAAATGGAGGTAAATGGGTATTTGATGAAGAATTAGCGCACCGTCCTATTCGATTCATAGAAAAGTTTTGTAAACCTTCCAAAGGATCTAAACGTCAACTTGTATTACAACCATGGCAACATTTTATTATTGGCAGTTTGTTTGGTTGGGTTCATAAAGAAACAAAACTGCGCAGGTTTAAAGAAGCTTTGATATTTATGGGGCGAAAAAATGGTAAAACAACTACTATATCTGGTGTTGCTAACTATGCTGTTTCTCAAGATGGAGAAAACGGCGCTGAAATCCATCTTTTAGCAAACGTAATGAAACAAGCTAGAATATTATTCGATGAATCTAAGGCGATGATAAAAGCTAGCCCAAAGCTTGATAAAAATTTCAGAACATTAAGAGATGAAATCCATTATGACGCAACGATATCAAAAATTATGCCCCAAGCATCAGATAGCGATAAGTTAGATGGATTGAATACACACATGGGGATTTTTGATGAAATTCATGAATTTAAAGACTATAAATTGATTTCAGTTATAAAAAACTCAAGAGCTGCAAGGTTACAACCTCTTCTCATCTACATTACGACAGCAGGGTATCAATTAGATGGTCCACTTGTTGATATGGTAGAAGCGGGAAGAGACACCTTAGATCAAATCATAGAAGACGAAAGAACTTTTTATTATTTAGCATCTTTGGATGATGACGATGATATTAATGATTCGTCGAACTGGATAAAAGCAAATCCCAACTTAGGTGTCTCTATAAATTTAGATGAGATGAAAGAAGAGTGGGAAAAAGCTAAGAGAACACCAGCTGAACGTGGAGATTTTATAACCAAAAGGTTTAATATCTTTGCTAATAATGACGAGATGAGTTTTATTGATTACCCAACACTCCAAAAAAATAATGAAATTGTTTCTTTAGAAGAGCTGGAAGGCAGACCATGCACGATTGGTTATGATTTATCAGAAACAGAGGACTTTACAGCCGCGTGTGCTACTTTTGCGTTAGATAATGGTAAAGTTGCAGTTTTATCGCATTCATGGATTCCTAAGCACAAAGTTGAATATTCTAACGAAAAAATACCCTATAGAGAATGGGAAGAAGATGGCTTATTAACAGTGCAAGATAAGCCTTATATTGACTACCAAGATGTTTTAAATTGGATAATTAAGATGAATGAGCATTATGTAGTAGAAAAAATTACTTATGATAGAGCGAACGCATTCAAACTAAATCAAGAGTTAAAAAATTACGGGTTTGAAACGGAAGAAACAAGACAAGGAGCTTTGACCTTGAGCCCTGCATTGAAGGATTTAAAAGAAATGTTTTTAGATGGGAAAATAATATTTAATAATAATCCTTTAATGAAATGGTATATCAATAATGTTCAGTTGAAACTAGACAGAAACGGAAACTGGTTGCCGTCTAAGCAAAGCAGATATCGTAAAATAGATGGCTTTGCAGCATTTTTAAACACATATACAGATATTATGAATAAAGTTGTTTCTGACAAGGGTGAAGGAAACATAGAATTTATTAGTATTAAAGATATAATGCGTTAAGGAGGTGAATGTTATCGCAAAAGAGAATATTGTCACACGCATAAAGAAAAAATTGATAGACAATTGGATTGATCAGTCAGCTTCTAAGCTTTATGACTTTAGCCCATGGAAAAATAAATCTTTTTGGGGTGTAATCAATAATACGCTTGAAACTAATGAAACGATATTTTCAGCTATTACAAAGTTATCTAATTCGATGGCTAGTTTGCCCTTGAAAATGTATGAAGATTATAAAGTAGTTAATACAGAAGTATCTGATTTACTTACAGTGTCACCGAATAATTCTCTGAGCAGTTTTGATTTTATTAATCAAATTGAAACAATCAGAAATGAAAAAGGTAATGCATATGTGCTAATTGAACGAGACATCTATCATCAACCATCAAAGCTTTTCTTATTAAATCCAGATGTTGTTGAAATGTTAATTGAAAACCAATCACGTGAACTTTATTATTCCATTCATGCTGCAACTGGAAATAAATTGATTGTTCATAATATGGACATGTTGCATTTTAAACACATCGTGGCATCTAATATGGTGCAAGGCATTAGTCCGATTGATGTGTTGAAGAATACAACTGATTTTGATAATGCAGTAAGAACCTTTAATCTTACAGAAATGCAAAAACCTGATTCTTTCATGCTTAAATATGGTTCCAATGTAGGTAAAGAAAAAAGGCAGCAAGTGTTAGAAGATTTCAAACAGTACTATGAAGAAAACGGTGGAATATTATTCCAAGAGCCTGGTGTTGAAATCGAACCGTTACCTAAAAAATATGTCTCTGAAGATATAGTGGCAAGCGAGAATTTAACAAGAGAAAGAGTAGCTAACGTTTTTCAATTGCCCTCAGTATTCTTAAATGCAAGATCAAATACAAATTTCGCGAAAAATGAAGAGTTAAACAGATTTTACTTGCAGCATACCTTATTGCCAATCGTCAAACAGTATGAAGAAGAATTTAATCGGAAACTACTTACTAAAACAGACAGAGAAAAAAATAGGTATTTTAAATTTAACGTTAAATCTTATTTAAGGGCTGATAGTGCAACACAAGCAGAAGTGTACTTTAAAGCAGTTCGTAGTGGTTACTACACTATAAATGACATTAGAGAGTGGGAAGATTTACCACCAGTTGAAGGTGGAGATAAGCCGCTAATAAGCGGTGATTTATACCCAATTGACACGCCACTTGAATTAAGAAAATCTTTGAAAGGTGGTGATAAAAATGTCAATGAAAGCTAAGTATTTTCAAATGAAAAGAAAATCAAAAAGTAAAGGTGAAATATTTATTTATGGTGATATTGTAAGTGATAAATGGTTTGAAAGTGATGTAACTGCTACAGATTTCAAAAATAAACTAGATGAACTAGGAGACATCAGTGAAATAGATGTTCATATAAATTCATCTGGAGGCAGTGTATTTGAAGGGCATGCAATATACAATATGCTAAAAATGCATCCTGCAAAAATTAATATCTATGTCGATGCCTTAGCGGCATCAATTGCTAGTGTTATCGCTATGAGTGGTGACACTATTTTTATGCACAAAAATAGTTTTTTAATGATTCATAATTCATGGGTTATGACTGTAGGTAATGCAGAAGAATTAAGAAAGACAGCGGATTTACTTGAAAAAACAGATGCTGTTAGTAATTCAGCTTATTTAGATAAAGCAAAAGATTTAGATCAAGAACACTTAAAACAGATGTTAGATGCAGAAACTTGGCTTACTGCAGAAGAAGCCTTGTCTTTCGGCTTGATAGATGAAATTTTAGGAGCTAATGAAATAGCTGCTAGTATCTCTAAAGAGCAATATAAGCGTTTCGAGAACGTCCCAGAAGATTTAAAGAAAGATGTAGACAAAATCACTAAAATTGATGATGTAGATACATCTGAATTGGTTGAAACACCTAAAGAAAGTATGTCACTAGAAGAAAAAGAAAAAAGAGAAAAAATTAAACGCGAATGCGAAATTTTAAAAATGACAATGAATTATTAGGAGGAAATGAAATGCCGACATTATATGAATTAAAACAATCCTTAGGTATGATTGGACAACAATTAAAAAATAAAAATGATGAATTGAGTCAGAAAGCAACAGATCCAAATATTGATATGGAAGACATCAAACAACTAGAAACAGAAAAAGCAGGTTTACAACAAAGATTTAACATTGTTGAAAGACAAGTGCAAGACATTGAAGAGAAAGAAAAAGCGAAAGTTAAAGATAAAGGAGAAGCTTATCAATCTTTAAGTGATAATGAGAAGATGGTTAAAGCTAAGGCAGAGTTTTATCGTCACGCGATTTTACCAAATGAATTTGAAAAACCTTCAATGGAGGCACAACGTTTATTACACGCTTTACCAACAGGAAATGATTCAGGTGGAGATAAGCTCTTACCAAAAACACTTTCTAAAGAAATTGTTTCAGAACCATTTGCTAAAAACCAATTACGTGAAAAAGCTCGTCTAACTAACATTAAAGGTTTAGAGATTCCAAGAGTTTCATACACTTTAGACGATGATGATTTCATTACAGACGTAGAAACAGCAAAAGAATTAAAAGCAAAAGGTGATACAGTCAAGTTCACTACTAATAAATTCAAAGTATTTGCTGCAATTTCAGATACTGTAATTCATGGATCAGATGTAGATTTAGTAAACTGGGTTGAAAACGCACTACAATCAGGATTAGCAGCTAAAGAGCGTAAAGATGCCTTAGCAGTAAGTCCTAAATCTGGATTAGAACACATGTCATTTTATAATGGATCTGTTAAAGAAGTTGAGGGAGCAGACATGTATGATGCTATTATTAACGCTTTAGCAGATTTACATGAAGATTATCGTGATAACGCAACAATTTATATGCGATATGCAGATTATGTCAAAATTATTAGTGTTCTTTCAAATGGAACAACAAATTTCTTTGACACACCAGCAGAAAAAGTATTTGGCAAACCAGTAGTATTTACAGATGCAGCAGTTAAACCTATTGTGGGAGATTTCAATTATTTTGGAATTAACTATGATGGAACAACTTATGACACTGATAAATATGTTAAAAAAGGCGAATATTTGTTTGTATTAACAGCATGGTATGATCAGCAACGTACATTAGACAGTGCATTCAGAATTGCAAAAGCAAAAGAAAATACAGGTCCATTACCCAGCTAAGCCCCAAAAGGTTAATGTAACAGCTAAGGCTAAATCAGCTGTAATATCAGCCGAATAGGGGTGATGAAATGAGTTTAGAAGAAATTAAATTGTGGTTGAGAATTGACTATAATTTCGAAAATGATTTAATTGAAGGTCTCATTCAATCGGCTAAGTCTGAATTACTATTAAGTGGGGTTCCAGATTATGACAAAGATGACTTGGAATACCCGCTTTTTTGTACAGCGATTAAATATATCATTGCAAGAGATTATGAAAGTCGTGGATACTCAAATGACCAATCTAGAAGCAAGGTGTTTAATGAAAAAGGATTGCAAAAAATGATTTTGAAATTAAAAAAGTGGTAGGTGATTTTTAAATGGAATTTAATGAATTTAAAGATCGCGCGTATTTTTTTCAATATATAAACAAAGGACCATATCCAGATGAAGAGGAAAAAATGAAATTGTATAGTTGCTTTTGTAAAATTTATAATCCTTCTATGAAAGATAGAGAAATTTTAAAAGCGACTGAATCAAAATCAGGATTAACCATAATTGTCAGGTCTTCTAAAACTGAATATCTACCACAAACAAATCACTTAGTTAAAATTGACAGTGCATTATATTCCGATAAATTATTCAACATTGTAGAAATAAGAATTGATACACCAGATATTGGCTATAATACAGTGGTTTTATCAGAAAAATGAGTGTAGAAATTAAAGGGATACCTGAAGTGTTGAATAAATTAGAATCGGTATACGGTAAACAAGCAATGCAGGCTAAGAGTGATAAAGCTTTAAATGAAGCATCTGAATTTTTTATAAAGGCTTTAAAGAAAGAGTTCGAGAGCTTTAAAGATACGGGTGCCAGTATAGAAGAAATGACTAAATCTAAGCCTTATACAAAAGTTGGCAGTCAAGAAAGGGCTGTTTTAATTGAATGGGTAGGCCCTATGAATCGCAAAAACATTATTCACTTGAATGAACATGGTTATACAAGAGATGGAAAAAAATATACACCAAGAGGTTTTGGAGTTATTGCAAAAACATTAGCTGCTAGCGAACGTAAGTATAGAGAAATTATAAAAAAGGAGTTGGCCAGATAAATGAATATATTAAACACCATAAAAGGAATTTTATTATCTGATGCAGAGCTCAAAACACATATAAATTCTAGAATATACTATTACAAAGTCACTGAAAACGCTGAAACTTCCAAACCCTTTGTTGTTATTACACCTGTTTATGATTTGCCTTCAGACTTTATGTCTGATAAATATCTCAGTGAAGAATACTTAATTCAAATAGATGTAGAATCTTCAAATAATCAGAAAACAATTGATATAACAAAACGAATAAGATACCTGTTATATCAACAAAATTTAATTCAAGCATCTAGTCAGTTAGATGCTTATTTTGAAGAAACTAAACGTTATGTGATGTCGAGACGATATCAAGGCATACCCAAAAATATATATTATAAAAATCAGCGCATCGAATAGGTGTGCTTTTTAATTTTTAAGGAGGAAATAAGCAATGGCAGAAGGACAAGGTTCTTATAAAGTAGGTTTTAAAAGATTATACGTTGGAGTTTTTAACCCAGAAGCAACAAAAGTAGTTAAACGCATGACATGGGAAGATGAAAAAGGTGGTACAGTTGACCTAAATATCACAGGTTTAGCACCAGATTTAGTAGATATGTTTGCATCTAACAAACGTGTATGGATGAAAAAACAAGGTACTAATGAAGTTAAGTCTGACATGAGTATTTTCAATATTCCAAGTGATGATTTAAACACAGTTATTGGACGTACTAAAGATAAAAATGGTACATCTTGGGTAGGAGAGAATACAAGAGCACCGTATGTAACAGTAATTGGCGAATCGGAAGATGGTTTAACAGGTCAGCCGGTATATGTAGCCTTACTTAAAGGTACTTTTAGTTTAGATTCAATTGAATTTAAAACACGAGGTGAAAAAGCAGAAGCCCCAGAACCTACAAAATTAACAGGTGACTGGATGAATAGAAAAGTTGATGTTGATGGAACGTCACAAGGTATTGTATACGGTTATCATGAAGGTAAAGAAGGAGAAGCAGAATTCTTCAAAAAAGTATTCGTTGGATACACGGACAGTGAAGATCATTCAGAGGATTCTGCAGGTTCGTTACCCAGCTAATCCCCAAAATGTTGAAGTAGCAGTTAATTCAAAATCTGCAACAGTTTCAGCAGAATAGGGGCTTTCAAAATAAATCAAAGGAGAATAATTTATGACTAAAACTTTAAAGGTTTATAAAGGAGACGACGTCGTAGCTTCTGAACAAGGTGAAGGCAAAGTGTCAGTAACTTTATCTAATTTAGAAGCGGATACAACTTATCCAAAAGGTACTTACCAAGTGGCATGGGAAGAAAATGGTAAAGAATCTAGTAAAGTTGATGTACCTCAATTCAAAACCAATCCAATTCTAGTCTCAGGCGTATCATTTACACCAGAAACTAAATCAATTATGGTAAATACCGATGACAATGTTGAGCCAAACATTGCACCAAGCACAGCAACGAATAAAATATTGAAATATACAAGTGAACATCCAGAATTTGTTACTGTAGATGAAAATACAGGAGCAATTCACGGTGTAGCTGAAGGTACTTCAGTAATCACTGCTATGTCTACTGATGGAAGCGATAAGTCAGGACAAATTTCAGTGACAGTAACAAACGGATAGGGATTTAAGGCGCAGTATATCTGCGTCTTTTTTATTTGAATAAAAGGAGCTAATACAATGATTAAATTTGAAATTAAAGATCGTAAAACAGGAAAAACAGAGAGCTATACAAAAGAAGATGTAACAATGGGCGAAGCAGAAAAATGCTATGAGTATTTAGAATTAGTAAATCAAGAGAATAAAAAAGAAGCACCTAACGCAACAAAAATGAGACAAAAAGAGCGACAGTTATTAGTAGATTTATTTAAAGATGAAGGATTGACTGAAGAAGATGTTCTGAACAAGATGAGTACTAAAAATTATACAAAAGCCTTACAAGATATATTTCGAGAAATCAATGGTGAAGATGAAGAAGATTCAGAAACTGAACCAGAAGAGATGGGAAAGACAGAAGAACAATCTCAATAAAAGACATTTTATCGAACATTAAGAAAATACAACGTTTCTGTATGGAGCAGTATGGGTGGACATTAACTGAAGTCAGAAAACAGCCGTATGTAAAACTTTTAGAAATACTTAATGAAGAGAATAAAGAAGAGACTGAAGAAAAACAAAGTGAACAAAAAGTCATTACAGGTACGGATTTAAGAAAACTTTTTGGAAGCTAGAAAGGAGGTTAATATGAATGAAAAAGTAGAAGGCATGACCTTGGAGCTGAAATTAGACCATTTAGGTGTCCAAGAAGGCATGAAAGGTTTAAAGCGACAATTAGGTGTTGTTAATAGTGAAATGAAAGCTAATCTGTCAGCATTTGATAAGTCTGAAAAATCAATGGAAAAATATCAGGCGAGAATTAAGGGGTTAAATGATAGGCTTAAAGTTCAAAAAAAGATGTATTCTCAAGTAGAAGATGAGCTTAAACAAGTTAACGCTAATTACCAAAAAGCTAAATCCAGTGTAAAAGATGTTGAGAAAGCATATTTAAAGTTAGTAGAAGCCAATAAAAAAGAAAAATTAGCTCTTGATAAATCTAAAGAAGCCTTAAAATCATCGAATACAGAACTTAAAAAAGCTGAAAATCAATATAAACGTACAAATCAACGTAAACAAGATGCGTATCAAAAACTTAAACAGTTGAGAGATGCAGAACAAAAGCTTAAGAATAGTAACCAAGCTACTACTGCACAACTAAAAAGAGCAAGTGACGCAGTACAGAAGCAGTCCGCTAAGCATAAAGCACTTGTTGAACAATATAAACAAGAAGGCAATCAAGTTCAAAAACTAAAAGTGCAAAATGACAATCTTTCAAAATCAAATGATAAAATTGAAAGTTCTTACGCTAAAACTAATACTAAATTAAAGCAAACAGAAAAAGAATTTAATGATTTAAACAATACTATTAAGAATCATAGCGCTAATGTCGCAAAAGCTGAAACAGCTGTTAATAAAGAAAAAGCTGCTTTAAATAATTTGGAGCGTTCAATAGATAAAGCTTCATCCGAAATGAAGACTTTTAACAAAGAACAAATGATAGCTCAAAGTCATTTCGGTAAACTTGCAAGTCAAGCGGATGTCATGTCAAAGAAATTTAGTTCTATTGGAGACAAAATGACTTCCCTGGGACGTACAATGACGATGGGCGTATCTACACCAATTACTTTAGGGTTAGGTGCAGCATTAAAAACAAGTGCAGACTTTGAAGGCCAAATGTCTCGAGTTGGAGCGATTGCGCAAGCAAGCAGTAAAGACTTGAAAAGCATGTCTAATCAAGCAGTTGACTTAGGAGCTAAAACCAGTAAAAGTGCTAACGAAGTTGCTAAAGGTATGGAAGAATTGGCAGCTTTAGGCTTTAATGCCAAACAAACAATGGAGGCTATGCCAGGTGTTATCAGTGCAGCAGAAGCAAGTGGTGCAGAAATGGCTACAACTGCAACTGTAATGGCTTCAGCGATTAACTCTTTCGGTTTAAAAGCATCTGATGCAAATCATGTTGCTGATTTACTTGCGAGATCAGCAAATGATAGTGCTGCAGATATTCAGTACATGGGAGATGCATTGAAGTATGCTGGTACTCCTGCAAAAGCATTAGGAGTTTCAATAGAGGACACTTCCGCAGCAATTGAAGTTTTATCTAACTCAGGTTTAGAGGGTTCTCAAGCAGGTACTGCCCTAAGAGCTTCATTTATCAGGCTAGCTAATCCAAGTAAAAATACAGCTAAGGAAATGAAAAAATTAGGTATTCATTTGTCTGATGCTAAAGGTCAATTTGTTGGCATGGGTGAATTGATTAGACAGTTCCAAGATAATATGAAAGGCATGACGAGAGAACAAAAACTAGCTACAGTGGCTACAATAGTTGGTACTGAAGCAGCAAGTGGATTTTTAGCCTTGATTGAAGCGGGACCAGATAAAATTAATAGCTATAGTAAATCCTTAAAGAATTCCAATGGCGAAAGTAAAAAAGCAGCAGATTTGATGAAAGATAATCTCAAAGGCGCTCTGGAACAATTAGGTGGCGCTTTTGAATCATTAGCAATCGAAGTCGGTAAAGATTTAACGCCTATGATTAGAGCAGGAGCGGAAGGTTTAACAAAATTAGTTGATGGATTTACACATCTCCCTGGTTGGGTTAGAAAAGCTTCAGTAGGATTAGCACTTTTTGGTGCAGCAATTGGACCTGCAGTTCTTGCTGGAGGGTTATTAATACGTACAGTTGGAAGTGCTGCTAAAGGATATGCGTCATTAAATAGACGTATTGCTGAAAATACAATCCTTTCAAATACTAATTCAAAAGCAATGAAATCTTTAGGTCTTCAAACATTATTTCTTGGTTCTACAACAGGAAAAACGTCAAAAGGCTTTAAAGGGTTAGCCGGAGCTATGATGTTTAATTTAAAACCTATAAATGTTTTGAAAAATTCTGCAAAGCTAGCAATTTTACCGTTCAAACTTTTGAAAAACGGTTTAGGATTAGCTGCAAAATCTTTATTTGCAGTAAGTGGAGGCGCAAGATTTGCGGGTGTAGCCTTAAGGTTTTTAACAGGACCTATAGGTGCTACAATAACTGCTATTACAATTGCGTATAAAGTTTTTAAAACCGCATATGATCGTGTGGAATGGTTCAGAAACGGTATTAACGGTTTAGGAGAAACTATAAAGTTTTTTGGTGGTAAAATTATTGGCGGCGCTGTTAGAAAGCTAGGAGAGTTTAAAAACTATCTTGGAAGTATCGGCAAAAGCTTCAAAGAAAAGTTTTCAAAAGATATGAAAGATGGTTATAAATCATTAAGCGACGATGACCTTCTCAAAGTAGGAGTCAACAAGTTTAAAGGATTTATGCAAACCATGGGCACAGCTTCTAAAAAAGCGTCTGATACTGTAAAAGTGTTAGGGAAAGGTGTTTCAAAAGAAACAGAAAAAGCTTTAGAAAAATATGTGCATTATTCTGAAGAAAATAGCAGAATCATGGAAAAAGTACGTTTAAACTCGGGTCAGATATCAGAAGACAAAGCAAAAAAACTTTTGAAAATTGAAACGGATTTATCTAATAACCTTATAGCTGAAATAGAAAAAAGAAATAAAAAGGAACTCGAAAAAACTCAAGAACTTATTGATAAGTATAGTGCATTCGATGAACAAGAAAAGCAAAACATTTTAACTCGAACTAAAGAAAAAAATGACTTGCGAATTAAAAAAGAGCAAGAACTCAATCAGAAAATCAAAGAATTGAAAGAAAAAGCTTTGAGTGATGGTCAGATTTCAGAAAATGAAAGAAAAGAAATTGAAAAGCTTGAAAATCAAAGACGTGATATCACTGTTAAAGAATTGAGTAAGACTGAAAAAGAGCAAGAGCGTATTTTAGTAAGAATGCAAAGAAACAGAAATGCTTATTCAATAGACGAAGCGAGCAAAGCAATTAAAGAAGCAGAAAAAGCAAGAAAAGCAAGAAAAAAAGAAGTGGACAAGCAATATGAAGATGATGTCATTGCTATAAAAAATAACGTCAACCTTTCTAAGTCTGAAAAAGATAAATTGTTAGCTATTGCTGATCAAAGACATAAAGATGAAGTAAGAAAAGCAAAATCTAAAAAAGATGCTGTAGTAGATGTTGTTAAAAAGCAAAATAAAGATATTGATAAAGAAATGGATTTATCCAGTGGACGTGTATATAAAAATACTGAAAAGTGGTGGAATGGCCTTAAAAGTTGGTGGTCTAACTTTAGAGAAGACCAAAAGAAAAAAAGCGATAAATACGCTAAAGAACAAGAAGAAACAGCTCGCAGAAACAGAGAAAATATAAAGAAATGGTTTGGAAATGCTTGGGACGGCGTAAAAAGTAAAACTGGCGAAGCCTTTAGTAAAATGGGCAGAAATGCTAATCATTTTGGCGGCGAAATGAAAAAAATGTGGAGCGGAATCAAAGGGATTCCAAGCAAATTAAGTTCAGGTTGGAGCTCAGCCAAAAGTTCTGTAGGATACCACACTAAGGCTATAGCTAATAGTACTGGTAAATGGTTTGGAAAAGCTTGGCAATCTGTTAAATCGACAACAGGAAGTATTTACAATCAAACTAAGCAAAAGTATTCAGATGCTTCAGATAAAGCTTGGGCGCATTCAAAATCTATTTGGAGAGGCACATCAAAATGGTTTAGCAATGCATATAAAAGTGCAAAGGGCTGGCTAACGGATATGGCTAATAAATCTCGCGCGAAATGGGATAATATTTCTAGTACAGCTTGGTCGAATGCAAAATCCGTTTGGAAAGGAACATCGAAATGGTTTAGTAACTCATACAAATCTTTAAAAGATTGGACTGGGGATATGTATTCAAGAGCCCACGATCGTTTTGATGCAATTTCAAGTTCGGCATGGTCTAACGCTAAATCAGTATTTAATGGTTTTAGAAAATGGCTATCCAAAACATATGATTGGATTAGAGATATTGGTAAAGACATGGGAAGAGCTGCGGCTGATTTAGGTAAAAATGTTGCTAATAAAGCTATTGGCGGTTTGAATAGCATGATTGGCGGTATTAATAAAATATCTAAAGCCATTACTGATAAAAATCTCATCAAGCCAATACCTACATTGTCTACTGGTACTTTAGCAGGAAAGGGTGTAGCTACCGATAATTCGGGAGCATTAACGCAACCGACATTTGCTGTATTAAATGATAGAGGTTCTGGAAACGCCCCAGGTGGTGGAGTTCAAGAAGTAATTCACAGGGCTGACGGAACATTCCATGCACCCCAAGGACGAGATGTGGTTGTTCCACTAGGAGTTGGGGATAGCGTAATAAATGCTAATGACACTCTGAAGTTACAGCGTATGGGTGTTTTACCAAAGTTTCATGGAGGTACGAAAAAGAAAGATTGGCTAGACCAACTTAAAGGTAATATAGGTAAAAAAGCAGGAGAATTTGGAGCTACAGCTAAAAACACAGCGCATAATATCAAAAAAGGTGCAGAAGAAATGGTTGAAGCAGCAGGCGATAAAATCAAAGATGGTGCATCTTGGTTAGGCGATAAAATCGGCGATGTGTGGGATTACGTACAACATCCAGGGAAACTAGTAAATAAAGTAATGTCAGGTTTAAATATTAATTTTGGAGGCGGAGCTAACGCTACAGTAAAAATAGCTAAAGGCGCATACTCATTGCTCAAAAAGAAATTAGTAGACAAAGTAAAATCGTGGTTTGAAGATTTCGGTGGTGGAGGCGATGGAAGCTATCTATTTGAATATCCAATCTGGCAAAGATTTGGACGCTACACAGGTGGACTTAACTTTAATGGCGGTCGTCACTATGGTATAGACTTTGGTATGCCTTCTGGAACAAACGTTTATGCCGTTAAAGGTGGTATAGCAGATAAGGTATGGACTGATTACGGTGGCGGTAATTCTATACAAATTAAGACTGGTGCTAATGAATGGAACTGGTATATGCATTTATCTAAGCAATTAGCAAGACAAGGCCAACGTATTAAAGCTGGTCAACTGATAGGGAAATCAGGTGCTACAGGTAATTTCGTTAGAGGAGCACACTTACATTTCCAATTGATGCAAGGGTCACATCCAGGGAATGATACAGCTAAAGATCCAGAAAAATGGTTGAAGTCACTTAAAGGTAGTGGCGTTCGAAGTGGTTCAGGTGTTAATAAGGCTGCATCTGCTTGGGCAGGCGATATACGTCGTGCAGCAAAACGAATGGGTGTTAATGTTACTTCGGGTGATGTAGGAAATATTATTAGCTTGATTCAACACGAATCAGGAGGAAATGCAGGTATAACTCAATCTAGTGCGCTTAGAGACATCAACGTTTTACAGGGCAATCCAGCAAAAGGATTGCTTCAATATATCCCACAAACATTTAGACATTATGCTGTTAGAGGTCACAACAATATATATAGTGGTTACGATCAGTTATTAGCGTTCTTTAACAACAGATATTGGCGCTCACAGTTTAACCCAAGAGGTGGTTGGTCTCCAAGTGGTCCAAGAAGATATGCGAATGGTGGTTTGATTACAAAGCATCAACTTGCTGAAGTGGGTGAAGGAGATAAACAGGAGATGGTTATCCCTTTAACTAGACGTAAACGAGCAATTCAATTAACTGAACAGGTTATGCGCATCATCGGTATGGATGGCAAGCCAAATAACATCACTGTAAATAATGATACTTCAACAGTTGAAAAATTGTTGAAACAAATTGTTATGTTAAGTGATAAAGGAAATAAATTAACAGATGCATTGATTCAAACTGTTTCTTCTCAGGATAATAACTTAGGTTCTAATGATGCAATTAGAGGTTTAGAAAAAATATTGTCAAAACAAAGTGGGCATAGAGCAAATGCAAATAATTATATGGGAGGTTTGACTAATTAATGCAATCTTTTGTAAAAATCATAGATGGTTACAAGGAAGAAGTAATAACAGATTTTAATCAGCTTATATTTTTAGATGCAAGGGCTGAAAGTCCAAACACCAATGATAACAGTGTAACTATTAACGGAGTAGATGGTATTTTACCGGGCGCAATTAGTTTTGCGCCTTTTTCATTAGTATTAAGGTTTGGCTATGATGGTATAGATGTTATAGATTTAAATTTATTTGAGCATTGGTTTAGATCTGTGTTTAATCGCAGACATCCTTATTATGTTATTACTTCTCAAATGCCTGGTGTTAAATATGCAGTGAATACAGCTAATGTTACATCTAATTTAAAAGATGGTTCTTCAACTGAAATTGAAGTAAGTTTAAATGTTTATAAAGGGTATTCTGAATCAGTTAATTGGACCGATAGCGAGTTCTTATTCGACTCTAATTGGATGTTTGAAAATGGAATTCCTCTTGATTTCACACCTAAATATACTCATACATCAAATCAATTTACTATTTGGAACGGTTCTACTGATACGATAAATCCACGATTCAAGCACGATTTGAAAATATTAATTAATTTAAATGCGAGTGGAGGATTTGAACTGGTTAACTATACAACAGGTGATATTTTTAAGTACAACAAAAGTATAGATAAAAACACTGATTTTGTTTTAGATGGTGTGTATGCATATCGAGATATAAATAGAGTGGGAATTGATACAAATAGAGGCATTATAACATTAGCGCCAGGTAAAAATGAATTTAAGATTAAAGGAGACGTCAGTGATATTAAAACTACATTTAAGTTTCCTTTTATTTATAGGTAGGTGATTTAATGGATTATCATGATCATTTATCAGTAATGGATTTTAATGAATTGATTTGTGAAAATTTACTAGATGTAGATTATGGTTCTTTTAAAGAATATTATGAACTGAATGAAGCTAGGTACATCACCTTTACAGTTTATAGAACTACTCATAATAGTTTTGTTTTTGATTTATTGATTTGTGAAAACTTCATAATTTATCATGGTGAAAAATATACAATTAAGCAGACAGCGCCAAAGGTTGAAGGTGATAAAGTTTTTATTGAAGTTACGGCATATCACATAATGTATGAATTTCAAAATCACTCAGTGGAATCAAATAAGCTTGATGACGACAGTAGCGAAACTGGTAAAACGCCAGAATACTCTTTAGATGAGTACTTAAGATATGGATTTGCAAATCAAAAAACTTCGGTCAAAATGACCTATAAAATAATTGGAGATTTTAAGCGAAAAGTACCGATTGACGAATTAGGTAACAAAAACGGCTTAGAATACTGTAAAGAAGCGGTAGACCTGTTTGGCTGTATAATTTACCCAAATGATACAGAGATTGGTTTTTATTCTCCTGAAACATTTTATCAAAGAAGCGAGAAAGTGATTCGATATCAATATAATACTGATACTGTATCTGCAACTGTCAGTACATTGGAATTAAGAACAGCTATAAAAGTTTTTGGAAAAAAGTATACAGCTGAGGAAAAGAAAAATTATAATCCTATTAGAACAACTGACATTAAATATTCAAATGGTTTTATAAAAGAAGGTACTTATCGTACCGAAACAATTGGGTCTAAAGCTACTATTAACTTTGATTGCAAGTATGGTAATGAAACAGTTAGATTTACAATAAAAAAGGGCTCTCAAGGTGGAATATATAAGTTGATTTTAGACGGCAAGCAAATTAAGCAAATTTCTTGTTTTGCTAAGTCGGTTCAGTCTGAAACAATAGATTTAATAAAAAATATTGATAAAGGCAAGCACGTTTTAGAAATGATATTTTTAGGAGAAGACCCCAAAAATAGAATTGATATATCTTCAAATAAAAAAGCTAAGCCTTGTATGTATGTTGGAACTGAAAAATCAACAGTCTTAAATTTAATTGCTGATAATTCAGGTCGCAATCAATACAAAGCAATTGTCGACTACGTCGCAGATAGTGCAAAGCAGTTTGGGATTCGATATGCTAATACGCAAACAAATGAAGATATCGAAACACAGGATAAGCTGTTAGAATTTGCAAAAAAGCAAATAAATGATACTCCTAAGACTGAATTAGATGTTAATTATATAGGTTATGAAAAAATAGAGCCAAGAGATAGCGTATTTTTTGTTCATGAATTAATGGGATATAACACTGAATTAAAGGTTGTTAAACTTGATAGGTCACATCCATTTGTAAACGCAATAGATGAAGTGTCTTTCAGCAATGAAATAAAAGATATGGTACAAATTCAACAAGCACTTAACAGACGAGTTATTGCACAAGATAATAGATATAACTATCAAGCAAATCGTATAAATCATTTATACACTAGTACTTTGAATTCTCCTTTCGAGACAATGGATATAGGGAGTGTATTAATATAATGGCAACAGAAGAAGTTAAAATCAAAGCGCTACTTGAAAACGATAAACAGTACTTTCCAGCTACACACTGGAAAGCTATAAATGGGATACCTTATGCAGGCAGTAGTGATATTGATGGATTGCCTCAAGACGGTATCATTTCGGTAGATGATAAAAATAAATTAGATAAATTAAAAATAGGCGAAGCAGGAATTATTCAAAATAGCATTGTACAGAAATCCCCAAACGGTAAATTGTGGAAAATAACAGTTGACGATAGTGGGAAACTTGGTACAGTGCTATTTTATTAGAAAGGAAGGTGCATTATGGAAAATTTGTATTTAATAAAGGATTTGGGAGCTTTAGCAGGTCGAGATTATAGAGCTAAAGAAATTCAAAACCTGCAAAGAATAGAGCAATTTGCGCTTGGCTTGACAACAGAGTTTAAGTTGCATCAGAAAGCTAAAACAATGCAACACTTCGCTGAGCAAATTTATTATAATGGTAGATCGCAAGCAGCAGTAAACAAATCTTTACAAAGTCAAATTAACGCACTTGTTGTGGCACCACGTAATAACAGTGCTAATGAGATTGTTCAAGCTCGAGTTAATGTAAACGGCGAAACCTTTGACACATTAAAAGAACATTTAGACGATTGGGAAACCAAAACTCAAATTAATAAAGAGGAAACTATAAGAGAATTAAATAAGACCAAACAAGAAATTCTTGATATCGAGTATCGTTTTGAACCTGATAAGCAAGAGTTTTTATTTGTGACAGAACTTGCACCTCTTACAAATGCAGTAATGCAATCCTTCTGGTTTGATAATAGAACAGGCATAGTATACATGACACAAGCTAGAAATAATGGCTATATGCTAAGTCGTTTAAGACCTAATGGTCAATTTATAGACAGCTCATTGATTGTAGGTGGGGGTCATGGTACACATAACGGTTATAGATATATTGATGATGAGTTATGGATTTATAGTTTTATCTTAAATGGTAATAATGAGAATACATTAGTTCGTTTCAAGTATACGCCTAATGTGGAAATTAGCTATGGCAAGTATGGTATGCAAGATGTATTTACAGGACACCCAGAAAAACCCTACATCACCCCTGTCATAAATGAAAAAGAAAATAAAATTCTATACAGAATTGAGAGACCTAGAAGTCAGTGGGAACTTGAAAACTCAATGAATTATATAGAGATAAGAAGTTTAGACGATGTTGATAAAAATATTGATAAAGTTTTGCATAAAATCAGTATCCCTATGAGACTAACAAACGAAACCCAACCAATGCAGGGTGTGACTTTTGATGAAAAATACTTGTATTGGTATACAGGAGACAGTAATCCAAATAATAGAAACTATTTAACGGCTTTCGATTTAGAAACAGGAGAAGAAGCGTATCAGGTTAATGCTGACTATGGTGGAACACTAGATTCATTTCCTGGCGAATTTGCGGAAGCAGAAGGTTTGCAAATATACTATGACAAAGATAGTGGTAAAAAAGCTTTGATGCTAGGTGTTACTGTCGGTGGTGATGGAAATAGAACACATCGTATTTTCATGATTGGGCAAAGAGGTATTTTAGAAATACTTCACTCAAGAGGCGTTCCTTTTATCATGAGTGACACAGGTGGTAGAGTTAAACCTTTACCAATGAGGCCTGATAAACTTAAGAATCTTGGGATGTTAACAGAGCCAGGTCTTTACTATTTATACACTGATCATACAGTTCAAATCGATGATTTCCCATTACCAAGAGAATGGCGTGATGCAGGTTGGTTCTTGGAAGTTAAGCCACCACAAACTGGCGGTGATGTAATTCAGATATTGACGCGTAATAGTTATGCAAGGAATATGATGACTTTTGAAAGGGTGCTTTCTGGAAGAACTGGAGACATTTCGGACTGGAATTATGTGCCTAAAAATAGTGGTAAATGGGAGAGAGTACCTTCATTCATCACAAAAATGTCAGATATTAACATAGTAGGCATGTCGTTTTATTTAACTACGGATGATACAAAACGTTTTACAGATTTTCCAACTGAACGTAAAGGGGTAGCTGGTTGGAACTTATATGTAGAAGCTTCAAACACAGGTGGCTTTGTTCATAGGCTAGTTCGTAATAGTGTTACAGCATCTGCTGAGATACTATTGAAAAATTATGATAGTAAAACAAGTTCAGGGCCATGGACTTTACACGAAGGGAGAATTATAAGTTAATGAGTAATTTAGAGAAATCTGTAGCTATAAATTTAGAAAACACAGCGCATTATGAAAATATTTCAAATCTAGATATAACTTTTAGAACAGGAGAGAGTGATTCTTCTGTTCTTCTTTTTAATATCATTAAAAATAATCAACCGTTATTACTGAGTGAAGAAAATATCAAAGCACGAATAGCGATTCGAGGTAAAGGAGTAATGGTAGTTGCTCCACTAGAAATATTAGATCCATTTAAAGGTATTTTAAAATTTCAATTACCTAATGATGTAATTAAAAGAGATGGAAGTTATCAAGCTCAAGTTTCGGTTGCAGAATTAGGTAATTCAGACGTGGTAGTTGTAGAGAGAACTATCACATTTAACGTTGAAAAAAGTTTGTTTAGCAAGATTCCCTCTGAAACAAAACTACACTATATTGTTGAGTTTCAAGAATTAGAAAAAACTATTATGGATCGCGCGAAAGCAATGGACGAGGCTATAAAAAATGGTGAGGATTATGCGAGTCTGATTGAAAAAGCTAAAGAAAAAGGTCTATCAGATATTCAAATAGCAAAATCTTCAAGTATTGATGAATTAAAGCAACTTGCTAATAGCCGTATATCTGATTTGGAAAATAAAGCGCAAGCATATTCAAGAACATTCGATGAGCAAAAGCGATATATGGATGAGAAACATGAAGCCTTCAAGCAGTCAGTGAATAGTGGTGGTTTAGTCACAAGTGGTTCTACTTCAAATTGGCAAAAAGCTAAGATTACTAAAGATGATGGTAAGATAATGCAGATTACTGGATTTGATTTTAATAATCCAGAACAAAGAATAGGTGATTCAACCCAATTTATTTATGTTTCGCAAGCTATAAATTATCCAAGAGATGTTAGTACTAACGGTACTGTCGAATATTTAGTAGTAACTTCAGATTACAAGCGTATGACTTATCGACCGAACGGTACAAATAAAGTGTTTGTTAAAAGAAAAGAAGCGGGTTCATGGTCTGAGTGGTCAGAATTAGCTATTAATGATTACAATACACCTTTTGAAACTGTTCAAAGTGCCCAATCAAAAGCTAATATGGCCGAAAGTAACGCTAAATTATACGCAGATGACAAGTTTAATAAAAGGTATTCGGTTATTTTTGATGGAACAGCAAATGGTGTGGGCTCTACATTGTACTTAAATGAGAGTTTAGACCAATTTATTTTATTAATTTTTTATGGGACTTTTCCAGGTGGTGACTTTACAGAGTTTGGCAGTCCTTTTGGAGGAGGAAAGATTTCATTGAATCCCTCAAATCTTCCAGATGGTGATGGAAATGGTGGAGGTGTTTATGAGTTTGGATTAACTAAATCTAGTCGTACATCTTTAACTATATCAAACGATGTCTATTTCGACTTAGGAAGTCAAAGAGGCTCTGGTGCGAACGCAAATAGAGGGACAATTAACAAAATTATAGGAGTGAGAAAATAATGCAAATATTAGTTAACAAGCGTAATGAGATAATTTCATACGCTATCATTGGCGGCTTTGAAGAAGGTATTGATATTGAAAATTTACCAGAAAATTTCTCTCAAGTTTTTAGACCTAAAGCCTTTAAATATTCAAATGGGGAAATAGTTTTTAACGAAGATTATTCAGAAGAAAAAGATGACTTGCATCAACAGATTGACAGTGAAGAACAAAACACAGTCGCTTCTGATGACATCTTACGAAAAATGGTTGCTAGTATGCAGAAACAAGTTGTTCAAAGTACAAAGTTATCGATGCAAGTTAATAAGCAAAATGCACTAATGGCAAAACAACTTGTGACACTTAATAAAAAATTAGAAGAGGTTAAAGGAGAGACTGAAAATGCTTAAATTAATTTCACCAACATTCGAAGATATTAAAACATGGTATCAATTGAAAGAATATAGTAAAGAAGATATAGCGTGGTATGTAGATATGGAAGTTATAGATAAAGAGGAATATGCAATTATTACAGGAGAAAAGTATCCAGAAAATCTAGAGTCATAGGTTATAATCTTATGGCTTTTTAATTTGAATAAAGTGGGTGGTGTAATGTTTGGATTTACCAAACGACACGAACAAGATTGGCGTTTAACGCGATTAGAAGAAAATGATAAGACTATGTTTGAAAAATTCGACAGAATAGAAGACAGTCTGAGAACGCAAGAAAAAATTTATGACAAGTTAGATAGAAATTTCGAAGAACTAAGGCGTGACAAAGAAGAAGATGAAAAAAATAAAGAGAAAAATGCTAAAAATATTAGAGACATCAAGATGTGGATTCTAGGATTAATAGGGACGATTCTAAGTACATTTGTTATAGCCTTGTTAAAAACTATTTTTGGCATTTAAAGGAGGTGATCACCATGCTTAAGGGAATTTTAGGATATAGCTTTTGGTCGTGTTTCTGGTTTGGTAAGTGTAAGTAATATTTAAGAGTCAGTGCTTCGGCACTGGCTTTTTATTTTGGATAAAAGGAGCAAACAAATGGATGCAAAAGTAATAACAAGATACATCGTATTGATCTTAGCATTAGTAAATCAATTCTTAGCGAATAAAGGTATAAGTCCGATACCAGTAGATGAAGAAAGTGTTTCATCGATTATCTTAACAGTTGTTGCTTTATATACTACATATAAAGATAATCCAACATCTCAAGAAGGGAAATGGGCGAATCAAAAATTAAAGAAATATAAAGCTGAAAGTAAATATAGAAAAGCAACAGGGCAAGCGCCAATTAAAGAAGTAATGACACCTACGAATATGAACGACACAAATGATTTAGGGTAGGTGTTGACCAATGTTGATAACAAAAAACCAAGCAGAAAAATGGTTTGATAATTCATTAGGGAAGCAGTTCAATCCTGATTTGTTTTATGGATTTCAGTGTTATGATTACGCCAATATGTTCTTTATGTTAGCGACAGGCGAAAGGCTGCAAGGTTTATATGCTTATAATATCCCGTTTGATAATAAAGCAAAGATTGAAAAATATGGTCAAATAATTAAAAACTATGACAGCTTTTTACCGCAAAAGTTGGATATTGTCGTTTTCCCGTCAAAGTATGGTGGCGGAGCTGGACACGTTGAAATTGTTGAGAGCGCAAATTTAAACACTTTCACATCATTTGGTCAAAACTGGAACGGTAAAGGTTGGACTAATGGCGTTGCGCAACCTGGTTGGGGTCCTGAAACTGTGACAAGACATGTTCATTATTATGACAATCCAATGTATTTTATTAGGTTAAACTTCCCTAACAACTTAAGCGTTGGCAATAAAGCTAAAGGTATTATTAAGCAAGCGACTACAAAAAAAGAGGCAGTAATTAAACCTAAAAAAATTATGCTTGTAGCCGGTCATGGTTATAACGATCCTGGAGCAGTAGGAAACGGAACAAACGAACGCGATTTTATACGTAAATATATAACGCCTAATATCGCTAAGTATTTAAGACATGCAGGACATGAAGTTGCATTATACGGTGGCTCAAGTCAATCACAAGATATGTATCAAGATACTGCATACGGTGTTAATGTAGGCAATAAAAAAGATTATGGCTTATATTGGGTTAAATCACAGGGGTATGACATTGTTCTAGAAATACATTTAGACGCAGCAGGAGAAAGCGCAAGTGGTGGGCATGTTATTATCTCAAGTCAATTCAATGCAGATACTATTGATAAAAGTATACAAGATGTTATTAAAAATAATTTAGGACAAATAAGAGGTGTAACACCTCGTAACGATTTACTAAATGTTAATGTATCAGCAGAAATAAATATCAATTATCGCTTATCTGAATTAGGTTTTATTACTAATAAAAATGATATGGATTGGATTAAGAAAAATTACGACTTGTACTCTAAACTAATAGCTGGTGCGATTCATGGTAAGCCAATTGGTGGAGTGGTAGCTAGTGAGGTCAAAGCGCCAGTTAAAAACGAAAAGAATCCGCCAGTGCCAGCAGGTTATACACTCGATAAGAATAATGTCCCTTATAAAAAAGAACAAGGCAATTACACAGTAGCTAATGTTAAAGGTAATAATGTAAGAGACGGTTATTCAACTAATTCAAGAATTACAGGGGTATTACCCAACAACACAACAATTACGTATGACGGTGCATATTGTATTAATGGTTATAGATGGATTACTTATATTGCTAATAGTGGACAACGTCGCTATATTGCGACCGGAGAGGTAGACATAGCAGGCAACCGAATAAGCAGTTTTGGTAAGTTTAGTGCAGTTTGATAATTGTATATGATGAATCTTAGGCAGGTACTTCGGTACTTGCCTATTATTTAAAATTAATAAACAGTTAATTTTTACATGAATATATTAAATTTTAAAAAAACAAACGTTTTTAGTATATAAATTATTTTGTGTTCGTATTGTGTGCTATGATTAAAAAGTTGTTATGGTCAACTATATCGTGGTTTTATGTTTATTATCAATCAAAATATAAATTATTTATAATTTGTTTGGTAATGAACGGGTTTTTTTCGAAATGATAGTAAAAAAACACATTTGTAGATATTTTAAACT
>NZ_JACYVY010000086.1:0-252 GCF_017151825.1 Staphylococcus sp. EG-SA-18 | reverse complement strand
TCACCTCCTTTCTAAGGATATATTCGGAACATCTTCTTCAGAAGATGCGGAATAACGTGACATATTGTATTCAGTTTTGAATGTTTATTTAACATTCAAATATTTTTTGGTTAAAGTGATATTGCTTTTGAAAATAAAGCAGTATGCGAGCGCTTGACTAAAAAGAAATTGTACATTGAAAACTAGATAAGTAAGTAAAATATAGATTTTACCAAGCAAAACCGAGTGAATAAAGAGTTTTAAATAAGCTTG
>NZ_JACYVY010000085.1:0-253 GCF_017151825.1 Staphylococcus sp. EG-SA-18 | reverse complement strand
ATTATTTCTTATGAATTCAAGCTTATTTAAAACTCTTTATTCACTCGGTTTTGCTTGGTAAAATCTATATTTTACTTACTTATCTAGTTTTCAATGTACAATTTCTTTTTAGTCAAGCGCTCGCATAAGCAATATCACTTTAACCAAAAAATATTTGAATGTTAAATAAACATTCAAAACTGAATACAATATGTCACGTTATTCCGCATCTTCTGAAGAAGATGTTCCGAATATATCCTTAGAAAGGAGGTGA
>NZ_JACYVY010000084.1:0-258 GCF_017151825.1 Staphylococcus sp. EG-SA-18 | reverse complement strand
TTATGCTTTTTCTTCCAAATTTGATACAAAATTGGGGCATATTCTTGAACCCAACGGTAGACCGTTGAATGATGAACGTTTACACCACGTTCCCTTAATATTTCAGATATATCACGATAACTCAATGCATATCTTAGATAGTAGCCAACGGCTACAGTGATAACATCCTTGTTAAATTGTTTATATCTGAAATAGTTCATACAGAAGACTCCTTTTTGTTAAAATTATACTATAAATTCAACTTTGCAACAGAACCCT
>NZ_JACYVY010000083.1:0-263 GCF_017151825.1 Staphylococcus sp. EG-SA-18 | reverse complement strand
ACATTCATATGTCTGGTGACTATAGCAAGGAGGTCACACCTGTTCCCATGCCGAACACAGAAGTTAAGCTCCTTAGCGTCGATGGTAGTCGAACTTACGTTCCGCTAGAGTAGAACGTTGCCAGGCATAATATTAATCCACAGTAGCTCAGTGGTAGAGCTATCGGCTGTTAACCGATCGGTCGTAGGTTCGAGTCCTACCTGTGGAGCCATGGCTCCTTGGTCAAGCGGTTAAGACACCGCCCTTTCACGGCGGTAACACGG
>NZ_JACYVY010000082.1:0-303 GCF_017151825.1 Staphylococcus sp. EG-SA-18 | reverse complement strand
CATATGTCTGGTGACTATAGCAAGGAGGTCACACCTGTTCCCATGCCGAACACAGAAGTTAAGCTCCTTAGCGTCGATGGTAGTCGAACTTACGTTCCGCTAGAGTAGAACGTTGCCAGGCAGTTTTTTAATCAAATTTTGGTTAAAAAATAAAATGGACAAGATAAAAAAAGTTATTGACTTAAATGTTAATAAAATGTATAATTAATTCTTGTCGGTAAGAAAAATGAACATTGAAAACTGAATGACAATATGTCAACGTTAATTCCAAAAAACGTAACTATAAGTTACAAACATTATTTA
>NZ_JACYVY010000081.1:0-329 GCF_017151825.1 Staphylococcus sp. EG-SA-18 | reverse complement strand
GTAGCCGTATCGGAAGGTGCGGCTGGATCACCTCCTTTCTAAGGATATATTCGGAACATCTTCTTCAGAAGATGCGGAATAACGTGACATATTGTATTCAGTTTTGAATGTTTATTTAACATTCAAAAAATGGGCCTATAGCTCAGCTGGTTAGAGCGCACGCCTGATAAGCGTGAGGTCGGTGGTTCGAGTCCACTTAGGCCCACCATTATTTGTACATTGAAAACTAGATAAGTAAGTAAAATATAGATTTTACCAAGCAAAACCGAGTGAATAAAGAGTTTTAAATAAGCTTGAATTCATAAGAAATAATCGCTAGTGTTCGAAAG
>NZ_JACYVY010000080.1:0-383 GCF_017151825.1 Staphylococcus sp. EG-SA-18 | reverse complement strand
CTTACTACCAAAATAGGTAGTGGAAAGACTCCCAAAGGTGGAAGTGAAAACTATACAAACAAAGGCATACCATTTTTAAGGAGTCAAAATATTAGAAATGGTAAATTAAATCTTAATGACTTAGTTTATATTAGTAAAGATATAGATGATGAGATGAAAAATAGTAGAACGTACTATGGTGATGTTCTTTTAAATATTACAGGAGCATCAATAGGTAGAACAGCCATTAATTCGATAGTTGAAATACATGCTAATTTAAATCAACATGTATGTATTATTAGATTGAAAAAAGAGTATTATTATAATTTTTTTGGACAGTATCTATTATCAAGAAAAGGTAAAAGGAAAATTTTCCTTGCACAAAGTGGAGGTAGTCGAGAAGG
>NZ_JACYVY010000079.1:0-386 GCF_017151825.1 Staphylococcus sp. EG-SA-18 | reverse complement strand
GATAAGTAAGTAAAATATAGATTTTACCAAGCAAAACCGAGTGAATAAAGAGTTTTAAATAAGCTTGAATTCATAAGAAATAATCGCTAGTGTTCGAAAGAACACTCACAAGATTAATAACGCGTTTAAATCTTTTTATAAAAGAAAACGTTTAGCAGACAATGAGTTAAATTATTTTAAAGCAGAGTTTACTTATGTAAATGAGCATTTAAAATAATGAAAACGAAGCCGTATGTGAGCGTTTGACTTATAAAAATGGTGGAAACATAGATTAAGTTATTAAGGGCGCACGGTGGATGCCTTGGCACTAGAAGCCGATGAAGGACGTTACTAACGACGATATGCTTTGGGGAGCTGTAAGTAAGCTTTGATCCAGAGATTTCCGA
>NZ_JACYVY010000078.1:0-429 GCF_017151825.1 Staphylococcus sp. EG-SA-18 | reverse complement strand
AGCCGTCGAAGGTGGGACAAATGATTGGGGTGAAGTCGTAACAAGGTAGCCGTATCGGAAGGTGCGGCTGGATCACCTCCTTTCTAAGGATATATTCGGAACATCTTATTCAGAAGATGCGGAATAACGTGACATATTGTATTCAGTTTTGAATGTTTATTTAACATTCAAATATTTTTTGGTTAAAGTGATATTGCTTATGCGAGCGCTTGACAATCTATTCTTTTTAAAGAAAGCGGTTGTCAGACAATGCATTAAGAAAAATTAAAGCGGAGTTTACTTTTGTAAATGAGCATTTGATTTTTTGAAAATAAAGCAGTATGCGAGCGCTTGACTAAAAAGAAATTGTACATTGAAAACTAGATAAGTAAGTAAAATATAGATTTTACCAAGCAAAACCGAGTGAATAAAGAGTTTTAAATAAGCTTG
>NZ_JACYVY010000077.1:0-96119 GCF_017151825.1 Staphylococcus sp. EG-SA-18 | reverse complement strand
CTATAAATGTGATACAACATATAGCAATAACTAATTTTCTATCAAGTTGAGTGTCAAGTAAATGTGTATACTTTCTTAATGTAACTGCGAATAAAGTAGAGATACCTGCAACTGGCCAAAAAACATTCTTTTTAGCAGGTTTCACAATATTTAAATTTTCAAACTCTTCTCTACTAATTTTGACGTATCTTTTGGGGATGAACCAATTAATAAAAGGAAAAAATAAACTAATCCAAGTGCTTATTATATCGATCATTAAGTACTCATCATTATATTTAATAATTCTATATTTGGGGTTTTTATTGATGATTTTAGATTCGCATAGCATTGATTATCAATCCCACCTTATTCTAATTATTTTTTATTTGAAGCGTGGCTAACATAATATAATTAGTTATTAATTCACTTTTTATAACTTTGGCTGTTTTATTTCCCTGTTCTAAGATAGCTCCTCGATTTAAAATCATTGCTTTTTATGAACCAACATTTAAGTATCCGATACTACCTAAGTTAATCAATTTTACTACTTATTTGTTTTTAAAATAACATGAATTTTTTTATCTAGAACCGATGACATATTCAGTAGAAAGAAGCATGCAGTCATGCCAATTAAAGCAAGAAATTCTATTATATTTTGAGGGGATGAAGTTACTAACATACTCAGAGCCATTGTTGACAATCCACCAAATAATATATAAGCAAATAAGGATAAACAAATATTTTTAAATGTAGGTATTAATATGATCTTTTCGTTATTACTTTTATTTTTATCAAAAATATGTAACTTCAATTTTGTATTTATATATATAAACAATGCGAAAACACCTAGAAGTATCATACAGCATGTTAATATAACTATTTCTTTTTCTAAATGGATGTTAAGCAAATAGATATATTTTCTTGTTAAGGTTGTTAATAACACTGCAAATCCTGCAACAGGCCAGAAAGTATTATTTTTAGCGGGTTTGACAATATTTAAACTTTCAAATTCTTCTCTACTAATTTTCGCGTACTTTTTGGGAATAAACCAATTAATCATGGGCAAAAAATAAGCAATCCAAGTACTTACTAAATCAACCATGAAATATTCATTATTGTATTTAATAATTCTATATTTAGGGTTTTGATTAATGACTCTAGATTCGCAAAGCACTGTTTATCACTTCCACCTTATTCAAATTATTTTTTATTTGAAGAACGGCCAATACAATATAATTAGTTATTTATTCACCTTTTTATAACTTTGACTGTTTTATTGACAATGAGTGTTATATTCATCAAGAAAAACAACATTAACCCCATACCCCAAGCTATAAAAGTTATTAAATTCTGGTTTTCTAATGTCAGCAACATGCTTAAAGCTAATATTGACATGCCTCCAATCAACAAATAGCCATATAATATAAGAACAGCATTTTTTAATGTTGGTACTAAAATTATTTTTTGTTCTTCTTTTTTATTATCGAAAACTTTCAATTTTAATTTTCGATTCAGAAGCACAAAAAAGATTAAAATACATAGAAATACAACGAAGCATATAAATATAACCGATCTTTTTTCTAATTGAATATTAAGTAAGTGTATGTACTTTCTGGAAGTAGCACCTAGTAGGATTGTTCCTCCTACAACAGGCCAAAAATTTTTATTTTTAACTGGCTTAACAGTGTTCAGTTTTTCATACTCTTCTCTACTAATTTTGGCGCACCTTTTTGGAATGAACCAATTAATAAATGGAAAAAAGTATACAAGCCAAGTGCTTATTACATCGACCATTAAATACTCATCATCATACTTAATAACTCTGTATTTCGGATTTTTATTGATAATTTCGGTTTCACAAAGCAATAATTATCACTTCCTATTAATAACAAATTCACACAGCTATATTATCGTTTCTGTTTCTCAAAACACTTGTGCCCTTTTGTATCAAAATTAATATTTATATGACCTTAAATATATAACATGAATCTTTTTGTCTATTATTGAAGACATATTTATAAAGAAAAATAGCATTGTCATAATAACCCAAGCAATAAATACTATAATATTTTGGATAGATAAACTAATCAAAACATCTAAGAACATGATTGATAATCCACCACAGAAAAAATAAGAAAATAGTACAAAGCAAAGATTCTTGAATGATGGAAAAATCATAATTTTTCCATTGCTACTCCGATTATTATAGATAGATAACTTTACTTTCTGATTTAAATATATATAAAACACTAGAATACTTAATAATAAAACCGAACAAATGATAATAACGCAATTTTTTTCTAAATGAGAATCAGGTATATATATTTTATCTCTAAACATAGTGCCAAATAAAAGTATGCTACCTATAACTGGCCATAAAGCTTTATTTTTAACTGGTTTAACAATATTTAAATTATCAAACTCTTCTCTGCTGATTTGGACATATTTTTTTGGGATTAACCAATTAATAAACGGAAAGAACAAAACTAACCATGTGCTTACTAAATCAATCATCAGATAGTCGTTTTTATATTTAATAATTCTATATCTGGGATTTTTGTTAATAATATTAGATTCGTAAAGCAAAATTTACCACTTCCGTCTCGTTGGTTTTATATCTAATACACTTTCAGATACTTTATAAGTGTTTTGTATTTTAGTAACATACTATTTTCCTGTTTATTACTTAACTTACGAACTACAATCTAAGTTTAGTAATTACTATTGCTTTTTAAGTTTGGCATAAACCTTTTTATTACTAATTGAGCCCATGCTTATTAGAAAGAAAAAAATTGTAATAATAATCCACATAATAAATACCAGTAGATTTTGAGGTTTTATAGTCATTAGCCATATTAAAAATAATATGGAACAACCTCCTAATAATAGATATGTGAAAACTATAAAACTTCCATCTTTAAAAGTAGGCACTAATATAACCTTATTTTCATTATCTAGATTATCATCATATATCTTTAGTTTAAGCTTTTTATTTAAGTAAATGTAAAATGCTGCAATACCTATAAATCCTATAAAACATAAAGATATTAAAATCTTATTATCTAATTGAACTTCAAACGTATGTACATATTTCCGTAAAATAACTACAAATAAAAACGAACTACCAGTAACTGGCCAGAAAATATTATTTTTATTTTGTTTATCAACATTTAAATTTTCAAGTTCCTTCTCACTAAGTTTTGCATACCTTTTGGGAATGAACCAATTAATAAAAGGAAAAAAGTATACAAGCCAAGTACTTACTAAATCAATTAACAAATACTCATCATTATATTGAACGACTTTATATCTCGGATTTTTATTAATAACCTTAACATTAAAAAGCAAAACTCACCACGCCCATTTCATTGGATTTATATGATTGCTAATAATATTTTTAGCTTCACTAACAGCATTCCCAACACTATCCATGGATTTTTCTGTAGTTTTTTTAACAACATCTATACTATTATCGATTTTATGCCCTACCCAGTCTACTTTATCTTTTAATCCAAAAATATTATTTTGATAAATTAAATCTGTTCCTAATGCAAATACTGTACTCATAGCCAAACCTGCTAAAATCACCCATCCTACTGGATTACTTCCTAAAACAAAAGTCGCTAATCCAGCTCCAACTGCTGTCCCTGCAGATCCAGCTGCAAGCGTCATACCATTATGCGACAACGCCTCTCCAAATGTTTTATCATCATTTGCAAGGTCATCATACATACCTATACCAAATCCTACACCAGCAACACCTTTACCTAGGTATTTTCCGCCTTTTGCAAATTTACTACCATTTTCTATAAACACATTACCTGATGTACGTTTGACTTCCACAAATGAATTTGGACCTGCTGGGCCTTTCACTCCACCTGCTGTATTGATAAATACACCGAATTTACTTGCATTTATACCGCCTTGCTCTAAAAGTGTTGACGTAATATCTAATCCTATATCTCTTTTAATACTGTCTTTATTGTCATTTATATATTTCAATATACTTTTCGGGATATCGTCTTCTGGATGTTCTTTGGCATATGCCTTTATAACAGCAAAGTCTGCTTTATTTAAAGTTTCTTTCTCTGCTTTATGTTCAATTTTCCCCATAGCAACTTTCAAATATTTTTCATGACTTGCTTTGGCCCAATCAAGTTCTTTACCTGAAGGAATATTAAATTGATTTGTTGAAAAGTTCCAAAAATTTTGCGCTTGGGTAAGTCCTTGTTGGACAATTTTTTGAAATTCTTCAACTTCTTTAAATATTTCTGGTGATTTTTGATTAAACTCACGCAATTTGCGTAGCTTCTCTTCTAATTCATGTTTTTGTTGACCTAATGTTTGTATTATTTGTTGGTTCGATGAAATGGCTTGCTGATTATCGGAAGCATGCTTTTTCAAATTGTTATTCAAATTTTCATATCGCGTAATTTGTTGACTTAATGATCTGATATCTTCTTCAAGCTCTGATTCTTTTAAAGATATGCTATCAACCTCACTCGTATAACGTGACACAAAATTATCGCAAGCTTGCTTCGTTAAATCACTCAATGTTTTCATACTTGTTGATAATGGAATTAACACCGTACTAAAAAATTGCTTAGCTGACGTATACGCTTTCCCTTTAAGCACATCATCATTGATAAATTGAGTAATTGCTTTTTCCAACGCATCATAATTTGAATTCATTGTTTGACTCAAATTCCCCACACTTGAAGCTTGGTTTCGAGATCTGTCTAAATACATGTCAATACTCATCGGCATGCTCCTTTTTCAAAAATATATGATTTTCAAACTATTTAAAATCAAATGCTTTTTACATCTACAAAGTTGTAAAATTTTAAAACTCGGCGATGATTATTTCTTATGTAAAGGAGTCTAGATGCAGGTAAATTGAGATAACATGTCGCCTTTTTTCTTATTTTAGCATATGGATATAATGGTGTCTTTGTATATTCGCAATTAATCAATAAAAATTATCTTTCAATATTTTAATTTTATTGCGACAACATCCTTAATCTAATATATATTAATATCTCAAAATATATTTACGATTTAAATATGTCACCAGTTGTTGAAAATATTTCCTCATCATGCGAAATATCAAAACGTATCTAAAATACGAATAAGTTTATACAATCACACAACATCATCATTCAAAATTTTATTGCCCTTATTTTCAATATTCATTTCATATCTATCAGTTCATACATAACTAAAATTTCAATTGTGCAATCTCACCGTTAATGCAACAACTTTCAAACAATAAATCATCACAATAAACACACCTAATTCAATAGTTCTCAAACATAAGTATTGACACATTGAGCAAAATGATTTTTAATTGTAACTAATATAGTTACAATTATGAGGTGAGAAACATTGAATTTAGAATTTAACATTGCCGTGCATGTATTAGCTTTTTTAACTAAGCATCATTCAGAAAAATTCAATAGTAGTTCATTAGCAGAATTAACTTGTTTAAATCCTGTTCAATTACGACGCGTGACGACTCAACTTGTCGATTTAAAAATGATTAACACAATACGGGGTAAAGATGGTGGTTATTTATCAAATGATCGTAGCGCTGATGTCTCTCTAGCAACATTATATAAACATTTTGTCTTAGAGAAAGAACATCACACACGACTATTTACTGGCGACGAAGGCAGTCACTGTCAAATTGCTCGTAATATTGCAACTACTATGTCACATTATGAGCAAGACGAACAGAATATCATTATTAATTTTTATAAAGGAAAAACAATCAAAGATGTCATTGAAGACATTCAAAAGGAGGATTTATGTCATGAAAACATATGATTTAATTGTAATAGGATTTGGGGAAGCTGGTAAAACTTTAGCCAAATATGCTGCATCAACAGGTCAACACGTCGCAGTTATCGAACAATCTCCGAAAATGTATGGAGGCACTTGTATAAACATAGGATGTATTGCTTCAAAGACACTTGTACATGATGGATTAGAAGGCAAATCTTTTGAAGCAAGTTATAACCGTAAAAACGATGTTGTCAATGCGCTAAACAATAAAAATTACCATTTATTAGCAGACGATAACAACATTGATGTACTGGATTTTAAAGCGCAGTTTAAATCTAATACTGAAGTGAATTTATTAGATCAGCATGACGATATCGCCGATAGTATTACTGCACCTCATATCATTATTAATACTGGTGCTACCTCTGTTATTCCTAACATTAAAGGCCTTGATCAAGCTAAACACGTCTTCGATTCAACAGGTTTATTAAACATTAACTATCAACCTAAGCACCTCGTTATTGTAGGTGGCGGTTATATCGCCTTAGAATTTGCTTCAATGTTTGCGAATTTAGGTAGTAAGGTTACAGTATTAGAACGTGGTGAATCATTTATGCCACGTGAAGATCAAGATGTCGTTGCACATGCTATTACTGACTTAGAAAATAAAGGCATTACATTGCATACAAATGTTGAAACGACTGAATTGTCATCTGACAATCATCATACAACAGTCCATACCAACGTTGGTAACTTTGAGGCTGATGCAGTACTTTTGGCTATCGGGCGCAAACCGAATACGGATTTAGCTTTAGAAAATACTGATATCGAATTAGGCGACAGAGGCGAAATTAAAGTCAATGCTCATCTTCAAACAACTGTACCGCATATTTATGCTGCAGGTGATGTTAAAGGCGGACTTCAATTTACGTATATATCTTTAGACGATTATCGAATTATCAAATCAGCGTTATATGGTAATCAGTCACGTACGACTGACAATAGAGGTGGCGTGCCTTATACAGTATTTATAGATCCACCATTATCACGTGTTGGATTAACTAGTAAAGAAGCTGCCGCTCAACATTATGATTACACTGAACATCAACTTTTAGTAAGTGCTATACCTCGTCACAAAATTAACAATGATCCAAGAGGTTTATTTAAAGTAGTCATTAATAATGAAAATAATATGATTTTAGGTGCTACATTATATGGTAAGCAATCTGAAGAATTAATTAATATAATTAAACTTGCGATTGATCAAAACATTCCATATACCGTATTACGAGATAATATTTATACGCATCCTACGATGGCCGAATCATTTAATGATTTATTTAATTTCTAGACAAAACATAAAAACCTGGTGGCACGCATTGAATGATGCTGCCATCAGGCTTTATTGTTGTGCTTTTCGCTTTTCTAATTTTTCTTTAAGCTTTCTATCTTGTTCTTCTTTACGACGTTTACGTTCTTCATGTCGTTTTCTTAAACGCTCTTCTTCTTCAGGATCACGTGGTTTCTTTAATTGTTGAGAAACTTTTTCGATTAATTCTTCTTCAGTAAGCGCAGCCAGTGGGCGGTTATTAACAAAAGTGAATGTTTTTCGGCGTCCAGGTCCACAATAAGATTGACAACCTATCACGATTTCAGCATCGGGATCTAATTTTTCCAACTTCTTTTGTAACGTTCTTATATTGACTGCCTGACATTCATCACAAATAAGGAATGTATTTTTCATATTGCTACCCACCTTTCTTTATCATATCTATATCGTCGATTTCATTAATTTTTTCGTTAACTCTATCTATTTTACTCTTTTTAATATTTTTTTCAAGATACGTAACACGGCTGGCAATAAAAAATGGAGCATTTATCTTCTAATTAAATTAGATGATTGCTCCCCTATCAAATCATTTATTGCCCATGATAAATATTAAATTTTAATGGTTTAATACCATGTTTTGTCCATTCATCATAAATTTTTTCTTTATCTACATCTTTATTGATAATTGTAATACCACAGTCTCCACCACCAGCGCCTGATGTTTTAGATGCGCCGTGATACTTTTCAGCAATATCACACAAATATTTTAGCTTTTCAGTTTCTATATCAACTGTAGCTTCTTTATCCATACGTTGAATAATTGTACGATTCTGACGCACCATCTTTTGCACACCTTTAATGTTATTTGTTTTAAAAGCATGAATAAGTTTTTCAACACAATGATGTGAATCTTCTAAGAAGTCACCGTAAAATGAAGGATCTGATTTCAAACGTTTCACTTCGCTAACAAAGTGTGGTGATGACGCCGGTGAGCCAGTCCAACCGATAAGTACTTCCATATTTTCAGGTGCTTGCAATGGTTCGATGTGCAATCCAGGCCAGTTTTTGATTAAAACTTCTTCAACCGTAGTATCTTCAATTTGATGCTTAACCCATTCATGATCAAAAGTACTATACGCTAACCATCCACTATATACACTCACAGCAATATCTCCGCATGAACTTAAACTTTGTAACTTCATATTTGCAATCACTGCTAGTTTATAAATGTATAAATTAGATAACTTCATATCATAAAATTCATTTAATACTTTTATAACTGACACAAGTACTGCTGCACTTGAACCTAATCCATATTTATGACCATTTGAATCATCTAAATTACTATCAATAGTCAGATGAAAATGCTTCATCGCTATATCGCAACTTTTCGCGTATTGTTCAAATATTTCAATAGCTGTGACCACATAATTTAATTGTTTTGCTGCATGTGGATCTGAAATGACAATACTATCTTCATCTCTACTAAATGTAACTGGGTTATGATGTAATGCTTTTGAATGAATGGTACCTTTATATTGGTCTGCTTCTTCAATAGTAGCAGTTACAAAACGATCTAACGCAATAAGTACAGATTTATATCCTGGTTCTGTTACAGCATATTCTCCAGCAATATAAAGTTTTCCGGGTGCTTTGACCTGAATCATTTTATCTCTTCCTTACTCAATTATTTCAATTCCTGTGGCAATAATGTCACTATCAATAATTTGGTTATTATCAAACTGTGTTAATAATTTATCTATAATCTGTTGCTTGTTTTTCTTTTCTACAAGTATTTTCACATTAGGTCCCGCATCCATTGTAAAATAACACGGATACCCCGCTTCTCGGCATTCGTGAACAAGCGCCATGACATCATAACTTTCTTGCACAAGATATGTGAACGGCGGTGTTGATCCTAGATTCGTGGCATGCATACGCAAACCATTTTCTTCAATTACTTCACCAAGGCGTTTAAAATCTTTGTCTTGAATCGCTGCTTTTGCTTCAGCTAAATCTTCATCAATATGATCTAACCAATATTGATAAAACCTTGATGTGTTTCGTGTCAATGACATACCATATCGACTAGGTACCTTTTTAGAATGTTGATTAATCACAACAAATATCATGGCAAGGTCATCTTCAAAATGATTCGATTCAAGTGGAACGGCATATGACGTCTCATCACTATACCCTTTTTCCCATTCTGCAAATCCACCATAAATACTACGCGACGCAGAACCCGAACCAATTCGCGCCAATCTCGATAAATCCTTATCTGACAGCTGCATGTCTAGCGCTTGATTACAAGCTGCTGCTAAAGCTGCATATGCGCTTGCCGATGAAGCCAACCCTGCTGCTGTTGGTACAAAATTGTCGCTTTCAATTTCTGCATACCAATCGATGCCAGCTCTATTTCTGACAATATCCATATATTTTGAAATTTTCTCTAATTCTTTGCCACTAACCTTTTCACCATTCAACCAAAATTGATCCTGTGTTAACTGGTCGTTAAAAGTGACTTTCGTTTCAGTGTAAAATTTTTCTAATGTAACAGATATGCTATTATTCATTGGAATGATTAGTGCTTCATCTTTTTTACCCCAATATTTTATAAGTGCAATATTCGTATGTGCACGTGCTTTGCCACTTTTAATCAACGCATTAACCTCCTAAATTCTCAATCCAAGTATGTGCTGCACCAGCTTTTTCTACAGCTTTTACAATATTTTTCGCTGTTGGTAAATCTTTGGCAAGCAATAACATACTTCCACCACGACCAGCGCCAGTAAGTTTTCCAGCAATCGCACCATTTTCTTTACCAATTTTCATTAATTGTTCTATTTTATCATGACTAACTGTCAACGCCTTTAAATCCGCATGACATTCATTAAAAATATCCGCTAAGGCTTCAAAGTTATGATGTTCAATCACATCACTCGCACGTAAAACTAACTTACCGATATGTTTTACATGTGACATGTACTGAGGGTCCTCACAAAGTTTATGAACATCTTCTACTGCTTGTCTTGTTGAACCTTTCACACCAGTATCTATAACAACCATATAGCCGTCTAAACTTAACGTTTTCAACGTTTCAGCATGACCTTTTTGGAACCAAACTGGTTTGCCTGATACAATCGTTTGCGTATCAATACCACTTGGTTTACCATGTGCAATTTGCTCTGCCCAATTAGCCTTTTCAATGAGTTCTTCTTTCGTTAATGATTTCCCTAAAAAATCATAACTTGCACGAACAAAAGCAACCGCGACAGCTGCACTCGATCCTAATCCACGTGATGGTGGTAAATTCGTTTGGATCGTTACTGCTAGCGGCTCTGTAATATTATTTAATTCTACAAAACGGTTCACCAAAGACTTAAGATGGTCAGGCGCATCATATAACATACCATCGTAAACATCGCTTTTAATAGACGAATAGTTCCCGCTCTCTAAGGCTTCTATTAAAACTTTGATTTTACCTGCGTTAAACGGTACTGCAATAGCAGGCTCTCCAAATGTAACAGCATGTTCTCCTATTAAAATAATCTTACCTGTCGATTCCCCATATCCTTTTCTTGTCATGTCAATATCACCTTTTATATTTATCCTATACTTGATTCATTATTTTTATTTATTAGTAAAAGACATCATATTCTAAGTTGCATACGCATTCGCGTTAAATTTCATTGCAGTCTTTATCTCACATTATTCATATTATGTATAATCTTTATTTTGAATTTATATTTGACTTAACTTGATTAGTATAAAACTAACTTTCGTTTACTTCAAAGTTTAAATCTTATCGAGTGATATTTCAGATTCTTTATCTTTTTATAAAATAGCCCTACAATTTATAATTTTCCACCCTAACTATAATACTACAAATAATAATTGGAATATATAGATTTACTACTAAAGTATTAGAACATTTCAATAGAAGGTCGTTTCTTTCATAGTCATACGCATTATATATACCCTATTCTCAATCTATTTAATACGTAAAACATGAAATTTTCTTATTAAATTTATTATTTCCATCATATCATTACTTTTAATTTAATGATGTTCAATTTAAATATTAGGTCAATAACATATTTATGCTTTTTATGGATACTTTCAAAAATAACAGCCCCAAACGATAACTTGAAAGGGGCTGTTAAATATTTAACTATTGCATTTGATCTATCATTTTCTTGTTTCTTTCAATCATTTTATCAAAATACGTATCGTATCTTTGCCATTCTTCTTGAGTAATTGGCGTCATATTTAATACACCGCCAAGATCTTTGATTGCATATAATAGTAAAAACATTACATCTTGAACAGTAATCGTTTTGTTAAGCAATGTCTCTAATGAGGCCATACAAGATGGTTCAATTTCAGGATATTTAAATTTAGTCACTTCACCTTTTAAAGCATGTTCATAAAATGTTTGCATCATCAATGCACGTTCTGAACCAGAGCCTTCAACACAAAGATAAATTTGTACAGCAATACCGCCTCTAACTCTTCGTTGCGATATGCCTGCAAATTTCTTACCATCGATACTTAAGTCAAATTTTCCTGGGCAATAAGAATGTTCAATTTCCATCGTATCAATATCAACATTCTCATTTTCGAACATTTTGCTAATTAAGAGGTACATCACAGTAAACGCTTCATCAATCGTTGTTTCTGTTTGTCCTTTGAACATCAGCGATATATTTAATACACCTTGATCTAGAACGACACCTAAGCCACCAGAATTTCTAACAATGGCATTATAACCAATCTCATTCGTTAAATAATCAATGCCATCTTTTAAAAACGGCAATCTTGAATCATGAATACCAAGAATAACAGTATGTTGATGAATCCAAGTACGCACAACATTATCTGATATATCTTTGCCCACACTTTCGCAAAATGTATCATCGAATGCGAAAGATTGCATAGGTTCTAATCCAGAAGAATGATCGATATATCGCCAGTTGACGCCATTAAAATATTTACTCGCTAAATCCATCGTTATTGTAAGGCTTGCGCTGCTGTGATAATTGAAAGATTGTATACATCTTCAATTGAGCAGCCACGTGACAAGTCATTTACTGGAGAATTTAAACCTTGTAATACTGGACCAACTGCATCATATCCACCTAAACGTTGTGCAATTTTGTAACCAATATTACCAGCTTCTAAACTTGGGAATACAAAGACATTTGCATCACCTTGTAATTTAGCACCTGGCGCTTTTTTCTCAGCAACACCTGGTACAATCGCAGCATCAAATTGGAATTCGCCATCAATGATTGCTTCTAATTTTTCTTCTTCAGCTTTTTGTTGTGCTAATTTGACAGCTTCTTGAACTTTTGTCACGTCGTCTGATTTAGCAGACCCTTTTGTTGAAAAGCTTAACATTGCAACTTTTGGATCCATGCCAAAGCTTAATGCTGATTTTGCACTTTCTACTGCAATTTCTGCAAGTCCTTGTGAATCAAGTTCTGGATTGATTGCACAATCACCAAAGATGTATTGTACATCACCTTTAATCATAAAGAAGATACCTGATGTTCTTGATACACCTGGTTTCGTTTTGATGATTTGTAAAGCTGGACGCACAGTGTCTCCTGTTGAATGTGCTGCACCACTAACTAAACCATCTGCTTTACCAGCATAAACAAGCATTGTACCGAAGTAGTTCACATTGTTTAATAATTCTTGTGCTTGTTCTTCAGTCGCTTTACCTTTACGTCGTTCAACAAATGATTGAACTAATTCAGCTTTCAATTCACTTGTCGCAGGATTAATTAATTCAATATTAGAAATATCAAGATCAAGTTTTTGCGCTAAAGATTGAACCTTAGTCTCATCACCTAACACGATTGGTGTAACATAATCTGTTGCTTGTAATTGTGTTGCAGCTGTTAGAACACGTTCGTCCTCTCCTTCAGGTAATACGATTTTAACGTTTTTACCAGAAAGTTTGTCTTTTAATACATTTAATAAATCAGCCATAATGTCCTCCTGTAATATAAATCTTATTAATCATTCACGGTATAATTATACGCCATTTTATTTCATAATGCCACGTCACCAATTTGTAATCATAATTTTATCGTTACCCCTTTGCTTTATGATAAAATTTATAAAGAACTGATGATTTTTGAAAAGGAGCGATAAACATGAGTCAAGCAGCCGAAACATTAGATGGTTGGTATAGTCTACATTTATTTTATGCAGTTGATTGGGCATCATTACGTCTAGTTCCAAAGGACGAACGCGATGCACTTGTCACTGAATTTCAATCATTTTTAGAAAATACAGCAACTGTAAGATCATCAAAATCTGGTGATCAAGCTATTTATAATATAACTGGTCAAAAAGCAGATTTGTTATTATGGTTCTTACGTCCTGAAATGAAGTCTTTAAATCATATTGAAAATGAATTTAACAAATTGCGCATTGCTGACTTCTTAATCCCTACATATTCATATGTATCAGTCATTGAATTGAGCAATTATTTAGCTGGTAAATCTGATGAAGATCCTTATGAGAACCCTCATATCAAAGCAAGATTATACCCAGAATTACCACATTCTGATTATATTTGTTTCTATCCAATGAACAAACGTCGTAATGAAACTTATAACTGGTACATGTTAACTATGGAAGAACGCCAAAAATTAATGTATGACCATGGTATGATTGGTAGAAAATATGCTGGCAAAATCAAACAATTTATTACTGGTTCTGTAGGGTTTGATGATTTCGAATGGGGCGTAACATTGTTCTCAGATGACGTATTACAATTCAAAAAAATTGTATACGAAATGCGCTTTGATGAAACAACAGCACGATACGGTGAATTCGGTAGTTTCTTTGTAGGACATCTTATTAACACAAACGAATTCGATCAATTCTTTGCGATTTCTTAATACATTGGTACGTTTATAAATTAATAAAAAAATTCCAAGCTTATCGGTTTAAGCTTGGAATTTTTCGTTTATCTTCAGTATATTCCCGTATACATAAGACGTGATTTGGTAAATAGTTGAAATCTGTATGTTTAAACTTATATATATGTGCTAATGTATTATCAATAACAAAGTACACTTTGCTCATAGCAAAGTGTACCCGAGTAGTCTTCCTTGGGAGAACTTTAACTACTATCACTACATATAAACGTTAACCTCAATAGAAATTATACAGTCGCTACTCTATACAATTTTTGTAATGGTTAACTAATATTATTTTAACCTATTTGAAATATTTGAAACATATTTTTGTCGAATTTTTTTCAATAATTTTTCCTTTTTATACTTCAAGAGAATTTTAACTACTAAAAATTCCGATGATTATTATTACAATAGTATCAAATATTAGTTTTTTAAAATCAATAACAACTTATCAAAAAGCTCATGTGGTTATTTTATAGTGTATAAACTATAATGAGTATTAAATTCTTATAAACAATGGTGATGAAATGGACATAAATTCAGAAGAATACAAACAAGAGGTACTTATCAAAGACGTTGTCATGCTTGCTGCTCGCATACTATTAGAATCTGGTGCAGAAGGTACGCGTGTAGAAGATACCATGACACGTATTGCAAAAAAACTTGGTTACAGTGAAAGTAACAGCTTTGTTACAAACACTGTCATCCAGTTTACGTTACATTCGGAATCGTTTCCTAGAATATTTAGAATTACCTCTCGAGATACAAACTTAATAAAAATTTCGCAAGCTAATAAAATTTCGCGTCAAATTACAAACAATGAAATTTCTTTAGCCGAAGCAAAAACGCAACTTGAAAAAATATATGTTGCTAAGCGTGACAGCAGTCTTCCCTTTAAAGGTTTTGCTGCAGCAATGATTGCAATGAGTTTCTTATATTTACAAGGTGGTAGATTGATTGATGTTTTAACTGCGATATTAGCAGGTAGTCTAGGATACCTAGTCACTGAGATTTTAGATCGCAAGTTACATGCACAGTTTATCCCAGAATTCATTGGTTCATTAGTTATTGGGATTATCGCCGTTATTGGACATACACTTATCCCAACAGGTGACTTGGCAACTATTATCATTGCAGCAGTCATGCCTATTGTTCCTGGTGTATTAATAACAAACGCAATACAAGATTTATTTGGTGGACACATGTTGATGTTCACAACGAAATCATTAGAAGCATTGGTTACTGCGTTTGGCATCGGTGCTGGCGTTGGTAGCGTATTAATTTTAGTATAGGAGTATCAGACTATGTTTTGGATCTTAAACTTTATCTTTAGCTTTTTAGCTTCAATGTTCTTCTGCGTCATTTTTGATGCACCTAGAAAATTATATCTATCATGTGGTTTCGTTGGTACATGTGGATGGATGGTTTACACCTTATTCTTCAACGGCTTTAATGTGCACACTATATACTCTAGTTTCTTTGGTAGTTTAGCATTAGGCTTGTTAAGTCATTATATGGCTCGTAAACAAAAAGAACCTGCCATCATTTTTATGGTAACGGGTATCATTCCATTAGTACCTGGTGGCTTAGCATACGATGCTACAAAAAATTTAGTCTTATTAAATTTCAGCACAGCAATAAATACAATGTTAGAAGTAACACTTATTGCAGGAGCCATCGCATTAGGTTTATTATTCGCCGACCAAATTTCTAAATTAATTGTTTCTGGGTTCGTGAAATCTTTTAAACGATTATAAATATTGTTAGAATTGGCTCAGCCCAAACTATTAGCAATTATATATAAGGTTCAGCTGCCTCGTCTTAAATGTCAATTTATAATACAAAAAATCGCACGATACGCCTCCGAATGAAGAAGGTATATTGTGCGATTCTTTTATTATTTAGTTTTTTCTTTTTCAGGTTCTTCAATCATATCATCAACTTCATTTTCACTTCTATTTAAAATCAAGCGACTTAATTCATCATTATCCATATTTTTCAATTTAGGATATCGAATCACAAAGAATATTAAACCGATGATTAACCATCCAAGTAATGCAATATAAGACGGTGCAGTCAGTGCTGCAGGAGAACCTGGCACTAATAACAACGCTAAGAAAATGAATGATACAAATGAGCCGATAATAGCAAACGTTTTGTAAACCGGTGCATACGTATTACTTTGTTTGTTATAACTGAATAATTTCGCTGCAGACAAACATGTAATAAAGTAGGCAATGGATACACCTGTAGATGACATATCTACAATCCAAGTCAATGCAGTTCTTCCTAGCCAAGGTGCAATTAACGACACACCTACTAGGAATATGATTGCGACATATGGTGTTTTGTATTTACTATGTAATTTACTAAACATTGTTGGCATAATACCTGAACGTCCCATAGAAAATAACAAGCGACTTGAACTCATCAAGAATCCATTTAAACCAGTAAATATACCCATCATAATTGCAATTGCTAATACACCTAATCCAATATAACCAAATGCTGTTTGTGTAACAGCACCTGTTAACCACAACTGCCCATTTAAACTTTGATGACTTGTTGATAACCAACCAGTGTATAAAATCATGACAACATAAGTTAATGATGCTGCTAATAAACTGTACACGATAAGCTTAAATGTCTTGTTTGGTGCAAAGTTAAACTCTTCTGCTGTTTGTGGAATATTATCAAATCCAACATATGCCCATGGTGCCACGGATACAATAACCACAATAGACACTAACCATCCTTTGCTAGGTTCAGCTAACGGTTGTAAATTTTCAAGTGCAAAATTATTACCAAAGAATGAACCAAAGAACATCAATAATACGACGATTACCATCGCCACACAGAAATAATATTGTAATGATCCAGATACACTTGCGCCACGAATCGTTACTAGCATGAATACAAGTAGTAATACGGTCGCAATAATGATTTCCGTAATATAAACGTCCCAGCCCGCAATGGTGTATAGTTTCCCATTATTTAAGACATCTGGCAATAAGAATTTAACTAGTAAACTGAATGCGGTCGCATTTAAAGCAACGACACAGACATAACCAAAAGTTAAAAACCATGATGAGAAGAAACTCACATATCTGCCGAAACTTAAGAAACTAAAGGCAAACGCGCCCCCTGATACTGGAAATCTCTCTACTAATGCGCCATAACTAACCGCAATTAATATCATTAATAATGTACCAATAACTATACCAATTGATGCTGCAATCGGACCTGACTGCTTAATCCAGTCTCCTGGTAAGATGAATGCGCCCCATCCGATACATGAACCATATGCAATCGCCCATACAAACTTTTCAGATAGGTTTTGTTTTAAATCGCCTCTATCTATTTGCTTATTCTTTTTTTCCATAAATAAAAACTCACCTCGAAGGTATTCTATACCCAAAAGATGAGTTTGTAACTCTTTTTCTTGATTATTTTTATTAAAAATTTAATGTTTAGTTACATAGGTAATCTAAAGTTTTAAAATTTAACCAGCAAATTTGAATGTCGCAATGATTAACATTATCCATCCAATGATGAACAATACGCCACCAATTGGCGTAATCGCACCTAAAACTTTAATTTGAGTTAATACTAAAATATATAATGATCCACTAAAGAAAATAATACCAGCAAATATTAACCAGCCAGCCCAGTTAACATTGATTGAAGTTGTACCACTAATTACACCTATAATTAATAATGCTAAGCCATGGTACATTTGATACGTCGTTGCTTTTTCCCATACTGATAAATAGTGATCACTTATTTTTCCTTGTAAACCATGCGCACCAAATGCACCTGTTCCGACAGCCATCATCGCGTTTAATGCACCTAAAATAATAAATAATTTCATTGCTACCTCTCCTTATATAATTCAGTATTAATAAATGTTTAAATCCGAACACTCGAATAAAAGTATATGCGTCTTGATTATTAACCTACATACTTAACAAGCTATTAAGTAATTATGTTTCATTGTTGCTTTTTAAAAATCAAATATGGATTCACCATTGCCAATGTCATCATCTGTCGCTAATCTTTGTTGTTGGTTTGAAGGTTGTGAATATGACTTATTATGATGATGTGCTGAATGCGTATTTACTTTACCACCCATCGCTTCAATTTCAGCAGCTGTCACTTGATGAGTTGGCTGCGTTATTTGTGATTGTGGCATTTGATTATGGTTAGCAATACGACGATTCATTTGTTGTTCACCAATATGTGGTGTATTTGATGTTGAAGCATATAAAGATGTTAATATATGTATGGCATACATATGTTTTTCAAAGTCATGGTCATGCTGTGCCTGCTCTGCTTGTACTAATTCTTGCTCAATTCGTGCTATTAAAGTTTCTCTATTCAACATCTACGCCTCACTTTCACACCAATTAATTGGTGATTTTCCTACTGACTCTAAATAGGCATTCGCTTTGGAATACGGTTTTGATCCAAAGAATCCTCTATATGCAGACAGTGGACTAGGATGCACTGATTTTATAATACAATGTTTAGATGTATCGATAAGCTTTATTTTTTGCTGTGCAGGTTTCCCCCACAAAATAAAGACAACATGTTCTTTATAATCAGACACTGCTTTAATAATTTCATCAGTAAATGTTTCCCAACCAATATCACGATGAGAATTTGCTTCACCCTGTCTTACGGTTAAAACTGTATTCAATAACAAGACGCCTTCTCTTGCCCAATCTTGTAAATGCGGTGTTTGTCTAACGCATCCAATATCATCTGCTAATTCTTTATACATATTACGTAAAGATGGAGGGAATTTTGCGTTAGGTTGCACTGAAAATGCTAATCCATGTGCTTGGTTTGGACCATGATACGGGTCTTGTCCTAATATAACAACTTTGATATTTTCAAACGGTGTTAAATCAAACGCTTGATATATATTTTCCCTATCAGGGTATACGATTGCAGTCGAATATTCTTTTTCTAAAAAATCATGCATAGCTTTAAAGTCATGTTTCGTTGTTATGTCATGAAAAATTTGCGACCATTCCATTCAATCTCACCTCAGGACATATTTTAACATATCACACTTATCTAAAGTGAATGACATTTTCAAAAGTTACAATAGTATGAATGATTCATTTCAACAATCATCAAATATTGAATGCTTAATATTTTTCAATTAGGTTAAAAATGATATGATGAATACAATATTATTATGTAGGAGTGAAGCTCAATGGCTTTAAAGAAAGTTTTAACAATTGCCGGTTCTGACACAAGTGCTGGCGCAGGTATGCAAGCAGATTTGAAAACGTTCCAAGAATTAGATACGTATGGCATGGTCGCTTTAACTGCCATCGTTACTATGGATAAAGATACATGGTCACACGATGTCACACCATTACCTATGGACGTATTTGAAAAGCAACTTGAAACGGCTTTATCAATCGGACCTGATGCTATTAAAACAGGTATGTTAGGTACTGAGGAGATAATCAAACGTGCTGGAGAAGTATATGAGGCATCTAATGCACAATATTTTGTAGTAGATCCTGTCATGGTTTGTAAAGGCGAAGATGAAGTGCTTAATCCTGGAAATACTGAGGCGATGATTAAATATTTACTACCTAAAGCAACGGTAGTGACACCAAACTTATTTGAAGCGGGTCAATTATCAGGATTAGGTAAATTAAATTCAATTGAAGATATGAAAAAGGCTGCAACAATTATCTTTGATAAAGGCGCACAGCATGTCATCATTAAAGGTGGCAAAGCTTTAGATCAAGATAAATCGTATGACTTATACTATGATGGTCAAACATTTTATCAACTAACAACAGACATGTTCCAACAAAGTTATAACCATGGTGCTGGTTGTACATTTGCTGCGGCAACAACTGCATATTTAGCTAACGGTAAGTCACCGAAAGAAGCTGTGATTAGCGCGAAAGCTTTCGTCGCTTCTGCTATTAAAAACGGTTGGAAAATGAATGATTTTGTTGGTCCTGTGGATCACGGTGCATACAACCGTATTGAACATATCGATGTTGAAGTAACAGAGGTTTAACGATTAGGCGGTTCATCTATAAATCAACATTATTAGCCACACCACTTAAATTGGGTATGAACTCAATTTATGTGATGTGGTTATTTTTTTATAATCATCATGCTCTGTATATAATTTAAATTTGAAAGTTACATATAAGCGTTATTAGCTTTTATTGAAAATTTCATACATATCGAACAATACATACAAATATTTCCTATACATCTACATCTATGACTAAATAACCCTTTATTTTCAAGATGAACTTAAACTCATCTATATGCTCAATACCTCTATCATTATCATTCTTTTGCGATAGATGCCTCTCTAATCATATATGTTATATTTCCCAAATGACTGCCAGACGACTCTATAAATATATATTTATTTAGAACTTTTATACATAAATAGTCTTAGTAAATCATACGTTCTATGTCTGATAAAAAGTTGATACTTAAGGTTGATGTCACACATAAAAATGTTATTTATAATATAACCATAGAGTAGCAAAGGAGGTAATATAGGTTATGATTATTTATCGACAGTATCACCATGAAGGCGCACCAGTTTATGAAATTATAACCAAAACGTTTCAGCATGTTTCAATTAAATGTGACGATTCATTTAGTGATACTGAAATATTCAAATTGCTCTCTTTATTACAAGACGATATAGATCATATGAAAGTTAGTTAAATTGACTAATCGTTCCAATAATCCAGAATTTATTAAACATTGATATAGTTGTTATTATTATTTTAGATTAATGCATCCCCGTGCAAAGAAAGAAACGTAACCTATATTCATCTCTGTTCCCAATAATAATAACAATACATAACTGATATTAGCTGTCCTTTCATCTCCTAATTAATATGCGTTCATGCAGCTAATATCGGTTATTTTTTTGTGCTCAAAGAAATTTTTATTTTAATCTCTCCATCGTCATTAATTGCTATAATTTCGTGTTCGTGTTGTTCAATGAATTCGATATTTTCATTTATTAAAATAGGTTTAACGTAGTTAATTTGACACTGGTTTGTCTCTAATGACATAGCCATCAGCATCATTTGACTCACTAATTGTCCTGGCACAATCTCATTATGTATTGGATTATCATCATTTACGAGCGCCAAATATTCATTTATCCATATCTCATTAAACTTCATCTCTACTTCATCGCCTTAATAAAAGTTTGTGTAACCGTTATGACATGTTGATCATTTTTAGTTAATGTTAAAGCCATTGTATAACGTGTGATATTGCGAGTCTGTCGGCATTCAATATCTTCTAAATGCCCTACATATATTGTGTCTACTTCTATCTTTTGAGTTTGATTAATTGCTGATTTTGTTAAAATCAGTTCGCTATTTGCATATTTTTTAAATAAATCAAATTTTGGCCATAATGACGCACACATTAATGGTGGTACTTCTTTTCTATAAGGTTGGTTAAAACACTGATAATATGCAGCCACACTATCCTTAGAAAATGACACATTTAATCGCTGGTTAGAATCGAGTAAATAATGCTGCATTTCCTAGACCTCCCCCTATCCCCATAGATGCAATCATAGTCTCTTTGTCAAACATATAAAATAATCGAGTCACTAATTGGGCACCGCTTGCACCGTATGGATGACCTGATGCTAATGCACCACCCCATATATTTAATTGCGTATTTGAAATATTTAAAGCTTGTTGGCAGGCAACTACCTGTGCACTGAACGCTTCGTTAATTTCAATGACTTCAATATTTTCTATCGTTAATTGATTTCTTTTTAGTAAGTTGGAAATGGCTGGTACTGGACCAATGCCAGGAAAATTAGAATCAACACCTACCGTAACACCATCTTTAAATAATAAACCATGCTCGAAACCTAATTCGTATGCCATATCTTTTTCCATAATAAGCAATAAAACTGCACCATCATTTTTCATACAACTATTCGCAGCGGTAACGGTCCCACCTTTGATCACGGGCTTAAATCGGCCAAAGTTATCTTTCGGAATATGTGATTTTAGACTTTCATCAGTGTTGAATATTTCTCCTTTAACGGTTATAGGTAATATTTCCTGAGAAATATTTCCATTCTTTACATTTTCCGCTGTCAATTGATGACTTCGATAAGCAAATTCATCTTGTAATTCTCTTGAAACATCATACATCTTGGCCACATTTTCAGCACCTTGAATCATTGATGGGTCGCTCATTTCAGGTGCAAATGATGCACGCTCATAAAACTCAGGTAATGCTGTTTCGTACACAGAATGCGGTCGTTTGATTTTCCAAGGTGCTCGACTTGTACTTTCAACACCACCTGCAATATATACCTTGCCAGCTCCGGCTTGGATCATGCGACATGCATATTGAACACTTTCAAGTCCAGACCCACATTGCCGATCGATTGTGACGCCAGGTATTGAATCTTTAAGCCCCGCTTCAAGCAATGCTTTTCTTGCAATATTTCCACCATTCCCAACAACATTACCTAAAACTACATCATCTATTTTAGATATTACCTCTGGATACTTCTCTTTAAAATGTTGGAATAAAGGTTTAAGCAATTGTTCTGGCTCTAAATGTTTTAAAGTGCCACCATATTTCCCAAATGCAGTTCGTTTAGCTGCAACTATGACTGCTTGATTCATATTATAATTCACCTCTCAAATACATCGACATCATTTTTTCTCTAGCAATTTTACCACTTGCAGTGTAATACATCTTTTCTACATGATGAATCATCGATGGAATTTCATAGCGTTTCACTTTCTTTTTTAAAAATTGTTTTACATTTTTATGTGTAAGTGTCACATCACCAGAATAAAGCAATACGCCTATTTGACCAAAACGCTCATTTGGAATACCGATGATAATTGCTTCATCAATGCTCGAAGATTGCGTTAAAAGGCGTTCAACATGTGCTGGATATATATTTTGACCACCAATAATTAACATATCCTGTTGACGTCCCGTTAAATATAAATACTGCTCTTTTACATAGCCATTATCATTAGTAACAAACCATTCATCATTATTTATACATTGTTCACTTACATAGCCACTAAACATCATATTACTTTTTATACAAATAGTTCCTATACCATTGTGATCGTGATTCGTTGTTTTCAATTCCACATTTGGAAATAGCACACCTACTGATTCAACTGGTGCTTGCTGATTCAAGTTATAGCTGATAAAACTGGTTTCCGATGTACCAAAAAATTCAATCAAATTTATGTCATTTGCTTGATTTTTTATCTTTTTAAAAATAGAAGAATGCAGCTTATCTCCACTGCTAAAAAATGATTGGATTGTATGTTCATTGTTGTAAACTAACAATAATGATTTAATCATCGTTGGAACAAGAAACATAGCAACTTTGTATGATGATATTTTATGACATTGATTAAGTAACTTTTCAGGATGAAAAGTGGTCTGTCCTATAAAAGTACGACCGGAACTTAAAGCAAACAATAACGCATATAATGTTAACGAGTGCGATAGTGGTCCAGGGGCTGCTATTGCATTTTCATTTTTTAACATCAACATTTCATTAACTTCAAAAGAAGCCAACCATGAATCTTCATCACGATAATATGCTTTTGGCAGTCCAGTTGTCCCTGAAGTAAAACCAATATGTAATAAATTGGGGTAGTGCTGTAATTGCGTTGAATCAATAAACATCGGTGAGTCTATATTCTGCATGAGACCTGTATCTCCAATTACATCTTTAATACCATATTTTTCAATCAATTGACGATGTATAGTACTTTGCCATTTACCTTCCATCATCATAGGCACTTTATGTAAACGATGCAAAGCTAAATAACAAATAATACTTTGCACCGGTGATTTCATATTAATAGCAACGACAGGGTTAAGTGAATATTTCTGCAAAGATTCAACTGCGCTAGTGATGCGGGCATTTAGTTGACTATATGTAATTGTTTCATCATCGATATGTAATGCTATGTCATTAGGTTTATTTTGAGTATGTGTTTTCAACTGTTCTAAAATTACGTTCATCAATATCCCTCACTCAATGTAAACTTTAAAATACATATTGTTAACATTATATAATGAATAAGTATTTTTATCAGGTAAACCTGCCTATTATAAAAATCAAACTTAAGCCCTAGATAAATTTGATACTGTAGTACCATGTTTTTTATTAGATAAGACGTTATTATATGTATATAGAGAAAAGAAGTTATCGCAATCGCAATAACTGACACAAATAAGTCACCCAATCTATTTAAGTTTGTGTTCTCTATAATAATATTGAAGGTTAGAGTCTCAATATTAATTGCGTTGGACAAAATACTCTAAGACATATTTACATCCTAACATTTCAATAGCAAGAGAATTTTAAGTATTCAAAGCTAAACATATGCTTTAAGTCCCCTCTTTCCCCCATTGCGATAATCATTGCAGTGGGGGTTTATGTATATACAAAAACTTTATTACGGCTAATTACAGTTCTCAATTTAAAAAGCACTTTAAAGTTAGCAGAACCTACTAGCTTTAAAGTGCTTATATACGATTGATTTATACTTTTTATTAAAATCTCTAATTCTTACGTTCTTTAACCCACCATAATGCTTCTTTTGGATGTTCTGCATAATAAGCTCTATCTTGCTCGTTATCTACATTTGGATACGAACCTTTTAGAGATTTTCCTGCTGTACTTAAATGTAAGAATGTAATAACTAAAAAGCCAATAACACTGATTGCTGTTAAATAATACGCAGGTGCTAATGGATCTCCAGTTTTCGTAACTAACCATGTTGCAACTAATGGCGTCGTACCACCAAATATCGAAACAGAGATATTAAATGTTACTGATAAAGTTCGATATCTTATATGACTGTAAAACATCGTTGGTAACGACCCTGGCATTGTCGCTTCGTAAGTTGATAAGAAAAATCCTAATATAAATATACCGATTACTATTACAACAAATGATTGTGAATGTAATAACATAAATGCGATGATACTGAATAATGTTAGCCCACCAGTACCAATTAGAAATACTTTCTTTTCACCTATTTTATCCGCTAACTTACCAAACATTAATGCTAATGGAATCATTATTGCCATGACACAAGTAATTAATACACTTGTTGTCGTTGCATCTAATTTAATAACTTGTTCTAAATAGGTTGGTAAATATGCAGTTACCATATAGTTTGTAACATTGAAGAATACAACAGCTACAAAACATACAAATATATCTATGTAATAAAATCTGATGATTTGTAAAAAGTTAATGTTATCTCTTTCTGGTTGTGTTGCAACATCATTTTCGAAAACTGGTGATTCTTCCAGCTTACGACGTAAATATAAGCCGAATAATCCTAGGAATAAACCGAGTAAGAATGGGATTCTCCAACCAAATGATGCCATTTGTTCATCTGTTAAAAAGAATGTTAATACAGCAATCATAATTGAAGCAGCTATGTAACCTGATAATGTCCCAATTTCTAGTCCACTACCTAATGAGTTACGACGCTTATCTGGAGATGATTCGGCAACATATGTCATTGCCCCCGCATACTCTCCACCTGTTGAAAACCCTTGTAGTACTCTTGCAAGCAATAATAGTATTGGTGCCCAAAGTCCAATTTGATCATAGCTTGGCAATAATCCAATGGTTAATGTTGAAAATGCCATTAAAATAATTGTAGATGTTAATACAACTTTACGTCCATATTTGTCACCAATAATACCAAATACGACACCACCAATTGGTCTTAATAAAAACGCAATGGCTAATGCTGCGAAAGTCAACATTTGTCGAATGTCTGCATTCTCTACTGGAGAGAAGAAGTTCGCTCCAATGTACGCAGTTGTATATGCATAGACACCAAAATCGAACCATTCCATTGCATTACCGATACCGGTTGCAACAACGGTTTTTTTAGCTTTCTTTGCATCCACCATGTTAATATTCTCTTTATTAAAATCCATGAATTCATACACTCCCTCTTGTATGTTTCATAATTATACGGAGTTAATTAGTTTTGTCAAATTTATAAGAATTAAAACTTTTATATAAATACAAAAGTATGTTTGTTCAAAAATTTCGCTTTATCGAATTAAATTCAATGATTTTATACCCTCATACATTTGAATTAAACAATAATAATTCTTAAATCATCGAACGATTAACTTTTTGGAATTATAACTAAAAATAGCGATAGCACACAACTTCATGTAAGTCATATGCTATCGCCATTTTCGACATCGTATTTAAATGTTTATACTCAATTTACTTCAATAACTTTGTCATTACTTTAATTTATTTTTACAAAAATAAATGATCAACGAGTCAGACATTACTCTTTAAAAATTCATAATGTTTAATAAATATTTATTTTAAATTCCTAATCTAAAGCGAAATATTTCTATGTATAATCTAATATTTATGAATATGCATTTTAACCATGGTATTCTCTGTTTTAACAAATTTTATAATACTGTATTAATTTCTGATGGATCATTGATTATAAAATCCGGATTTGAATGAAGTAATGACCTTGCATCATGTGCTCCCCATGTTACTGCTGCAGATGGTACACCAGCATGTTGCGCCATCTCAACATCAAATGTTGAATCACCAATATAAACCGTTTGTTGGCTATTTAAATTGTAGCGTTGCACAATTGTGTGTATGCCTTCAGGATTTGGTTTATATGCACTTACTTGATCGGATCCAACAGCTTCGGTAATCAAGTGATTTAATCCAATAGCCGATAAATTTCTTTCTAATACATCACTCTTCTTACTAGACACCACGAAAAGTTTTTTCCCTTGGTTATACAAACTTGTAATGGCTTCAGTTATACCCGCAAATTCATAAATATAGTCCTTTTCAATAGATTGATATGTATGTCTAAATGTATCGATTAACTTTGCTAATGCTGCTTCATCTAATGGTCGGTCTGCTAATTTTAAAAATGATTCTTCAATAGGTATTCCCATATAATGCGTTATTTCTTTAGATGATGGTTCCGTTAAGCCACATGCTTTAAATGCACTTTGTGTTGCTACTTCACCACATTTTTTCGTGTCTGCCAACGTACCATCAAAATCAAAAATATAATTGTCAAACTTCAATATTAACACCCCTATTCGTTTATTATTGATATTATACTATAATTTATTATTTAAATAAAAAAATAATCGATAATATTTCTGCCTAGGCATCATATTATCGACTATCTTTATTTTATTCTAAATTAGCATGATTTTGTTGCATCGTTTGTTCCGTAACATTCATTTCAGTCATCAATCCCATTACAACACTATCTAAAAATAATTGAGATGCTTGTTCAAACAAACTTCCTAATGGTTGTGCCGAGCCTTGTTCATCATATTTTGTACCTGCAGGCAAAACGATGTTCGTCCCAGCTAGATTGCCTATTGCAGAATCTTTATTTGTAGTAATTAATACGATGTCAGCACCTACTGATTTTGCTTTGTCTGCTAATAATCTTAAATGTTCCGTGGAACCTGAACCAGAGATAATTACAAATACATCATTCGACTTAATCGCAGGTGTCGTTGATTCTCCAACAACATGTGCCTGTTTGCCGAGCTGATTTAAGCGCATTGCAAAACTATTCGCCACGAATCCTGAACGTCCTTTACCAGCTACAAATATATGTTCAGCATGTAGTATTTTGGATGCAAACGTTGAAAACTCATCCGCTTCAACATGTGACAAAGTCATCTTTAATTCATCTAGAATTAATTGATAGTCACTAAATTCAGCCATATTACTTACCTTCGATTGCAGCGCGACATTGTTTTGCAGCTTCTACTGGATCATCTGCATTTGCGATTCCGCCACCAACAATAACAAGATCAGGACTTTCAGCGACAATTTCTTTAATTGTATCTGGTTTAATTCCACCTGCTACTGCAACTTTAGAATTTTTAATAACAGATTTAACGGTTCTTAAACTTTCTAATGGTGATTGCCCTTCTGCTTGTAAATCATAACCAGTGTGTACTGCAATATAATCCGCACCCATTTCATCTAGTTCTTTTGCACGTTTTTCTAAATCTTGAACAGCAATCATATCAACTAGTAATTGTTTATTATTTTTATGAGCTTCTTCAATAGCTGCTTTAATTGATGCATCTTCTGCAACACCTAGTATTGTAATTACATCCGCGCCAAATTTAATTGCTTGGCTAACTTCATAATCAGCTGCATCCATAATTTTCATGTCTGCTAATACTTTTACATTACTAATGTTGTCTGCCATATGTTTAACTGCTGGTAAACCTTCGTTGTAAATGATTGGCGTACCGATTTCTACGATATCTACATAATCTTTTACTTTATTTGCTAACTCAGCCGCGTCTTCTTTGTTTAATAAATCAATTGCTAATTGTAATTCCACTAAAAATCATCCTTCCAATGCTTTTTATCTTTCTATTGGAACCTTTCCCGAGGCATTTCTTAATTAAACATTGCAATCAATCCATTTCATCGACATGAATTTTCGCAACATTTTTCGGGCAAGCTTCGTCGTCTAAATATATCTCAACATTCGGGTGTTTGTGAAGTAATGTGGCTGGAACATCAACAGAAATTTCCTGATTTAATAAATGTGTAATAGCAGCACGTTTCTTTTCACCAAATGCGAGTAAAATGATACGTTTGGCTTGAAGAATATTAGCAAGTCCCATCGAAATGGCTTGCTTTGGAACATCATCTTCGTTTTTAAAATATCGACTATTAGCCTTAATAGTACTTTCAGTCAAATCAACGATATGAGTAACGCTGTCAAACGGCGTACCAGGTTCATTAAATCCAATATGACCATTTTCTCCAATACCTAAAATTTGAATATCACGTTGACCTTGTTGTTCTAAAACGTCATTATATTTTGACGCTTCCGCATTCATATCATCGGCATCTCCATTTGGAATATGAATGTTCTTTCTATTAAAATAAGGATATTGTTTGAAAAGCATGTCATCCATATAATAGTGATAACTTTGCGGATGTGATGCGGTTAAACCTACATATTCGTCTAAATTAAACGTGGATACATTGTCTACGTTTAACTGATTTTTATTTAATAACTTAACAAGTTGCTCATACAAATCTGTCATTGTACCACCAGTTGCTAAACCAAGTTTACAGTGCTGATTAAATGCCATCTCTTTATATAACTCACATGCAACATAGAATGATGCTTGTTTTTTCGATCCTAAGTTTAATACTTTCATTGTTTACATGCCTCCACAAATTTAATACATTTTAAAAACTTATGAATTCATTCATACACCATTAATATAGCATCATTTTTAATGTTTAACACTTTTCAAATTCCAACAAATTTTTGATTTTTAAAAGTAAAAAACTAATGCTGTATGATTGCGTAATCCTGAGTAATTACCCTTCATGAAAATTAATTTATAAATAATTGAGCAATCGTATACAATTATTGAATAGTTTTTAGTAAAATAGAAAGATAAACACATTGATAGTGTAAGGAGTGAACGTGTTGGAACCAATTAAAGAACAAGAAGTTATAGATTTACTTGCTTCTTTTGAACATAAACCTGTGTATCTGCATGTTGAAACGACAAATGGGGCCTATGCGAACCATTTCGATCAACGTGTTTTTAATGCTGGTACATTTTTAAGAAACATACAAGTAACATATACGCATACACAACTAAAAGGTGGTAATAAAGAACCTTATCGCATTGGTCTTAAACTATCAAATGGTGGTTGGGTTTATGTACAAGGTCTAACGCATTTTGAGGTCAATGAACATGATGAATTTTTAATTGCAGGTTTTAATTACGAAGGTCAACTCGCTGCAGCACTTCAAATTAGTGAGCGACCATTTAATTTATAGAGGAGGCATCAACATGACTGACGAAAGACATGTATTAGTAATATTTCCACATCCTGATGATGAAACCTTCTCATCTGCAGGCACATTAGCAAGTTATATCCAAAAAGGCATACCTGTAACATATGCATGTTTAACCCTAGGACAAATGGGCAGAAATTTAGGTAATCCCCCATTTGCAACACGCGAATCATTACCAAGTATTCGTGAGCGTGAACTAGAAGAAGCTTGTAAAGTTATTGGTATTACTGATTTAAGAAAAATGGGTTTACGTGACAAAACTGTCGAATTTGAACCCTACGAACATATAGATGGTATGATTAAATCTTTAATCGATGATACAAATCCATCATTGATTATTTCATTTTATCCTGGATATGCAGTACATCCTGATCACGAAGCAACAGCAGACGCTGTAATTCGAACGGTTGAACGCATGCCTAAAGAAGAACGCCCTCGTTTAACTTTAGTTGCGTTCAGTAATGATGCAACCGAAGCTCTTGGAGAACCTGATATTCAAAATGATATTACAGATTTTAAAGAACTTAAAATTAAGGCATTTGAAGCACATGCTTCTCAAACAGGTCCATTTTTAAAACAATTAGCAAGTCCTGAAATCGATGGTAAACAACACAGCTTTTTAACAGTCGAACCATATTGGACATATCACTTTAAATCTTAACGGAGGAAAAAAATGACTGAATTTGATTTATCGACACGAGAAGGTCGTTGGAAACACTTTGGTTCCGTAGATCCTATTGAAGGCACGAAACCTACTACTAAGAACGAAATGACAGACTTACAAAGTACACATAAAGATTTTTTATTTGAAATAGAAGAAGTTGGTATTAAAAACTTAGTGTACCCTGTACTTGTTGACCAGTATCAAACAGCTGGCACATTTAGTTTTTCAACAAGTTTAACAAAAGACGAAAAAGGTATTAATATGAGCCGTATAATTGAAAGTGTTGAAAAGCACTATGATAATGGTATTGAACTTGAATTTAATACACTTTATCAGGTGTTACGCACTTTACAAACGAATATGAAACAAAATGCGGCAGGCGTTGATGTTTCTGGGAAATGGTTCTTTGATCGCTATAGTCCAACCACAAATATTAAAGCAGTTGGTAATGCCGATGTCACTTATGGATTAGCAATTGACGGTGATAAAGTTACACGTAAAGAACTTACTATTGAAGCAACTGTCACAACGCTATGCCCTTGTTCAAAAGAAATAAGTGAGTATTCAGCGCACAACCAACGTGGTGTTGTCACTGTTAAAACATATATTAATAAAGATCAAGACATAGTTGATGACTATAAAAATAAAATTTTAGATGCAATGGAAGCTAATGCAAGTTCAATTCTATACCCTATTTTAAAACGTCCTGATGAAAAACGTGTGACAGAGCGTGCATATGAAAATCCACGTTTTGTCGAAGACTTAATTCGTTTAATTGCCGCGGACTTAGTTGAATTTGATTGGTTAGACGGTTTCGATATCGAATGTCGTAATGAAGAGTCTATCCATCAACATGATGCTTTCGCTAAATTAAAGTATCGCAAATAATATCATATGATTAATTCAAACGCGTAACAGTAGTTGCGCGTTTTTATTATACCTTCTAGAGTTGTATATCTCTTTTATAAATCTTCTCATTTGATGTGCCTGAGTCATAAATCAATTTCCTAAACTCTACAATGATATATTGGTCGTAGTTGACTGAATAACTACTACCATTATAAATATCAAAACTTGTTGTTTTATAAATAAACACATCTTCCAGTTAAAAGAAGTAATTAAATATTATGTGATATAATTATAAAAAATAGATATAAGTGGTGTTGTAAATGAATTATTTTGTAGGTAATAGTTTAGGTGTTAATTTAACTGGGATAGAGAAAGCAATTATTAATCGTTTAAATTTATTTAAAGAAATGGGAAGACCAGCGCAATGTGTATTTCTGTCATGGAATAGATATTTATATAGAAATGCCCAAAATTATATTACTAGTTCTGACTATATTAATATGTATGATTTCTTCCAAGAAGCAACATATTTAGAACGCAATGAACCATTTGACTGGTTGTCGTATTGGACTGATGAATGTCATTATACTTTAAAACATGTTGAAAATAGTCATGACTTTAGAATATATGATCAAGAGCGTTTCTTAATGTATGCCCATTTTCAAGATCCTAAATATCGTATATTAGATTATGTGAATCATTTTGATAGTCAAAGACGAAAAGTAAAACGTGATTTTTATGATGTGCGTGGCTTTTTAAGTTGTAGTAGGATTCTTGTTGATAAACAACAAACATTATGTGAATTTTTCTATAATCCAGAAGGTGACACAAAATTAGAAAAGTATTTTTCTTACAAGGATGGCAAACCAGAAGTACAAAAAATTATTGTTTACTATGCTAACAAACAATATTTCTTTAATAATGAAACGGAATTAGGCACATTTTTCATTAAACAACTATATCAACATGGGGATTTATTTTTCAGTGATCGTAATGTGTACACAGCACCTATTTTCAACTTAACGCCTGAGTCAATCCCAGTAGTAGCTGTGCTTCACAGTACACACATTAAAAATATTGATGCATTAGATTCATCGCCATTTAAAAATGTATATAAAGCGATGTTTGAAAATTTATCTCGATATCGTGCAATTATCGTTTCTACTGAGCAGCAAAAATTAGATATTGAAAAACGTATTAACCATACTATTCCAGTTGTTAATATTCCTGTCGGCTATAGTGAAACAATTGATACACCAGTCCAAACATTAGATCAGCGCAGTGTTAAATTAATTTCCGTTGCTCGTTATTCACCTGAAAAACAATTACATCAACAAATTGAATTAATTAAACGCTTAGTATCGTACGTCCCAAAAATAGAGCTTCATATGTATGGTTTTGGTTCTGAAAGTAAAAAATTAAATGAATTGATACAAAAATATGGATTGGAAAATCATGTTTACTTACGCGGCTTTTTAAGCAATCTAGACCAAGAATATAGCGATGCCTATTTGAGTTTAATAACAAGTAACATGGAAGGTTTCTCTTTAGCGCTACTTGAATCTTTAGCACATGGTGTTCCAGTTATTAGTTATGATATTAAATATGGACCTAACGAATTGATTACGCCTGATTTCAATGGTTATTTAATTACTAAAAATGATGAAGATGCCCTATTTGATAAAGTAAAATATGTGATTGATCATCCTGAAGTACAACAACGACTGTCAAAAGGTAGTTTAGCAAAAGCGCAACAATATAGTAAAGCGTCGTTAATTAAACAATGGGACCAATTTGTTCGTCTTATATAAATGTACTTTACCTTTATTTTTACAAAAATAGCATTTTCCTATGTCATTTAACTAAACATGTAAGTTCGTATGAACGAGGTTTGTTAAATAGATGATTCTAGGAAAATGCTTTTTTCTTTTGACTTAGTTTAAAATATTTTGCCACTTTGTACTGATAGTAGTTGCATTGTACTGTTGTGCAGATTCTATGCTATTAATCGAAAACTGTTGCAATTTTTGAGTATTATTTAGTAATTGGTCGACCTTTTCAACCATTTGATTGATGTCACCTTGAGGTACTAAATAGCCATTAAATCCATCTTGAATCAGTTCTGATGGCCCATAATCTACATCATAACTGATCACTGGTGTACCTACTGAAAGCGACTCTAAAATTGCTAAGCCAAAACCTTCCATTTTACTTGTCGATAACATCAGTTCTGCTTTAGCAATCTCTTCATTAATATGCGTCTTAAAACCATGAAATTTTACATGTTCCGATAAATGATAATCTTCTACAAGTTGTCGATATTCTGACAAACCATTTCCATGTCCATAAATATTCAATTGAATATTGGGATGTTTTGTTACTAATTGCTTGATCACTTCAACTTGATGTTTAATTTGTTTATTTTCAACGAGGCGAGCAATTGATATGATATGATTTTTCTCCTTTTGATTGATGTCAAATTGATACTTTAAATTTGCCACGTAGCCAACCGGAATATTGATAACTGGTATTTTATTTTCAATATATTATGAAATATCTTGGCATTGCTGTTCTGTTGATACAACAATCGCTTTATAACGTGTTAAATTATTAAACACTGTTTTATAAAAACTTTTTATACCATTACCGGTGTCGGCTAAATGTGTACTGTGGAGCACAACAATAACTGGAATACTTTGATTTAATCCCGCTATAACATTTCCTAATTCATGAGGACGATCTAATATGATTTGATCATTATTTTTACATAATTGATGGAGAAAATATTGAACTAATTCATCTTCTGTATCAAAAAATTGTTGATGCTGATCTTCATTTAAGATAACCTTTGTGAGCGTGTTTTTCCCTTTTATATCGTCGAAATATTTTTGGATGACGATTTCCCCATTAGGTGTATAGTAATTTTCGAGTACAATCCGTTGTCCTTCACCTAAAATTCGAGAACAACTTAAAAAGCCTCTTCCATCATACAATTCGCGTTTTACTTTTCTTCTTTTATGATCAAAATAATTCACATAGTTTAAATGATGATACTGTTTATCTAAAAAATGAGCATACATTATAAATTGCTCTTCATCATATATTCTGACATCATTTGAATTTTCCACAAATTTCAATGTGTACCTACATGACTTTTCCCAATACTGTATCCAGTTAACTTGCTTTGTCTTTTTATAATTGATTGCTTTTTGAAAATAGTCATACATTGTAAATACATCATTTTCAATCTGATGTTGCTTCGCATATGTGTATGAATAAGGATTCCATTTAACATATACACATTTTGAAGATATGCCGTGTTGTTTGAACAACTTCAATCTATTTATTTGCGCTTTTTCTACACCTGTAATTTTACTTTCTAAAATTGTTCCTAAAATGTAATTCATATTATCGCCTCATATAAGTTTTATTCCGTATCTTTATTGTTTATTTTATATGAAAAATACATCTATTGCATGTGTAATTATAAAAAAACCAGGCCACAAGGACCTGGGTCATATTGTATTATTTGTTTTGTTTTTTGCGACGACCGAATAACAATAATGAACCTAATGCTGCAAATAATCCACCAAATAACGTTGCGTTATTTGAGCCGTTATTTTCACTACCTGTTTCTGGTAATGCTTTTGCTTTATTGTGATGGTCTTTAGTAGTACTCATTGGTTTAACAGGTGTATGTTTTCCTGCATCCGAGTCCGAATCGCTATCTGAGTCTGAATCACTGTCTGAGTCTGAGTCGCTATCTGAGTCTGAGTCGCTGTCCGAATCTGAGTCGCTATCTGAGTCTGAGTCGCTATCTGAATCTGAATCGCTGTCTGAGTCTGAGTCACTGTCTGAGTCTGAGTCGCTATCTGAGTCTGAGTCACTGTCTGAATCTGAGTCGCTATCTGAGTCTGAATCGCTGTCTGAATCTGAGTCGCTATCTGAGTCTGAATCGCTGTCCGAATCTGAGTCGCTATCTGAGTCTGAGTCGCTATCTGAATCTGAATCACTATCTGAGTCTGAGTCGCTGTCTGAATCTGAATCGCTTTCTGAGTCTGAATCGCTATCTGAGTCTGAGTCACTGTCTGAATCTGAGTCGCTATCTGAGTCTGAATCGCTGTCTGAGTCTGAATCACTGTCTGATGTATCTTCTTCGAAGTATCCGTTATCAAGTGTGAAATCATCATGATCCGTAATTGTTACGTCAACTTCGCCACCATCTGCATCTTTATCATCTTCAGTTGTATTTGTAACTGTTTGTGTTAAGCCAGCAGGCTTTTCAAAAATAACTTTGTATTTACCGCTATCTAAATTATCGAAACGATATTTACCATTTTCATCTGTTTTAGTTGTTCCAATTACTTCGCCTTTTTCGTTTTGCAATGTAACTGTCACATCTTTAATACCTTTTTCAGTTGAGTCTTGTTTGCCATCTTTATTACTGTCGTACCAAACATAATCACCTAAACTGTATTTTGGTGTTTTATAGAAACCACTGTCTAATGTCATATTATCTGCATCTTTAATGACACCTGTTGTTGTTAAACCATTGGAATCTTTATCTTCAGCTGTAGTGTTTTTAACCGTTGGCGTGTAACCTGCTGGTGTTTCGAATTCAACAGTATAATTACCATTATCTAAATCTGTAAATTTATATTTACCCGAGGCATCAGTAGTAGTTGTACCAATAACTTTTCCAGTACTATCTTTTAATGTAACCTTAACATCTTTGATTCCTGGCTCATTTGCATCTTGGATACCATCTTTATTAGTATCTTCCCATACATAGTCACCAAGATTATATTTAGGTTCTTTATAAAAACCAGTGTCTAAAGACATATCATCTTTACCATTAATTTTAACAGTTACAGAACTACCATTTGAGTCTTTTTCACCATCAGTTGTTCCATTTACTTTTGTTGGAAGATATCCAGTTGGCGTTTCGAATTTAACTGTATAAGTTTCTCCGTCTTTCAAACCACCGAATTCGTAATGACCTTTAGCATCTGTTCTTACTGATTTTGTAGTACCGTCCGGGTAAGTTAATGTAACTAAAACGTTTGCCATTGGTTTTTCTTTTGAATCTGTACCTTGAACACCGTCTTTATCAACGTCTTCCCATACATAGTCACCAATTTTGTATAACTTTTCTTCAGGTTTAACAGTACCGTCGCCACCACCAGAGTCATTAGAAGTTACGATGAAGTTTGAATATCCTGCATAATTATAATAACCATATTTATCAGTTGTTCTCATACTAGTACCTTGGGCAATATCTAGTTCGCCATCTGATGTAGGTGTATATTTACTAACAACTTTGATAATATAGGCTGAATTAATATCACCAAAATCCAATGTTGCTACATTATTACTAAATGATTTTTTATTATCAAATTGACTTGTTACATCTTCGTATTGACTAAAATCATAGATTCTATTACTTTGAGGCAATTGTTGATCAGAGTTAACTTTATAAACCTTTATTTCTGTATTTTGGTCAATAATGGTGCTACCATTTCCTAGTTTAATATTTCCATAATCATCTACTTGACTACCAGCTATATCAACTTTAGTGTTGGTTGCTGATTTTTTCAATGGGTTAACATAAATTTGTTGTTCAATAGTTTGCTTATCTTCATCTAATTTTGTAAAGATAGATTGAATGTTTGAATCACCATGGACCATTGGATCTTGATAATCAACAGTGACATTTTGGCTTGTTTCTTTACCTGCTGTAGCAAATGTTAAATTCAAACTTGTCTCATTTGGAACTGTTTTTTTATCAATATACGAATATAGAGTTAAGCGTGATTTTATATCTTCATATTTATCTACATAGTCTGTAAATGTATATGTGATTTGCTTAGTTGCTTTATCAAATGTTCCTTTAGCAATGACCTCTCCTGATGGATCAGTAATATCGATAGGATCATTTTTATCTGTTAAATCCGAAGGAATTACATTCTTATCATAATTAATCGTCATTGTATCGCCTTTTTTGACTTTATTGTCAATTGTAAACTCTGTATCATATTCAATATCTTTACCGTCATGCGCTGCTGCCACATTATCTTTACCATCGCCAACTTTGATTGTTTGCTTCGTCACTTTAATTAAATCATTTACATTGTTTGAAGCAACTGCTGCTGGTTGTGCAACTGCAAAGCGCATTTTTGCGTTTACACGTTTTGGTGCAACACTTGTTGGAGCTGTAGCAACTGGTTTAGTTGAATGATCTGTATTGCTATCATTTCTAACCAATTCTTTTAATTTCTCAGGATTATTTTTAAGTTCTTCTTTTGACACATTTACTGGTTCTTTTGGATTAGTTGCATCTGTAACTTGATTGTCTACTTTTGAAGGCGTTGGTTGCGGTTGTGAATTTTCAATATTTGTAGATTCTTGAGGTGTAGTTGGTTTTGTTTGAATTTCACTTGTAGATGGTTTTGTAGTTACATCGTTATTTGTATTATTTGGTGCTTTCTTCTCTTCTAAAATAACAGATGTATCTTCTGTCGCGGTTTTATCAGTTGAAGGTTTAACATTTTCTTTTTCAATGTTTTGAGGCTTAGTTTCAGTTGTAGCTGTAACGTTATTTTGCTGTTGTTGAGTACTTGATTTAGTTGATTCTTCTTTAGCTTCTGGTTGTGAATCAGTATTTGTTTCTTTCTTAATTGGATTTGTTGAATCATTTTCTGTTGTCGAATTATTTTCAGCTTCTGACACTACTTCTTTATTATCACTAGTCGTTGCATCATCTTGTTTTGCATTTTCTGTACTAGTGTTTTCAGCAGCTTTAGCTTCTTGGTTCCCTAGACCAAAAATCAATGTCGTACCTACTAAAATCGATGCAGTTCCTACAGTATACTTTCTAATCGAAAATTTGTTTAAGCGATTTGAAATCATACCCTTTTTTGTTATTGCCTTTTTATTATCCCTGTTAATCATATAAATCTCCTTTAAAATATCAATATTTGCAAAAAATTAATATTTTTACATATAAAAATTTGTATTACCATCGTAATACATTTTTAGATAAAGCACAATACTTTAAATAAATTTATTTATCTAAGACTGTTATTTTACACTTTGGTTTGAATAAATTAATTCTAGTAATTTTTAATTATTCGTTTGTTTTTTATATCAATTGTTTTAAATGGTTTGATACTGTGTTTAATTGCTTTTCTTATTCGTTTGTACTTTTAATGTAAAGATGAATTAAATTTATGTTGATTTATGTTATATTTTTTAAAAAATTGCACTATTTAATCTCAAACATAAGATACATTTCATAAATTTTGAAATAAAAAACCAGGCCTCACGGACCTGGTATAAGCTGTATTATTTATTTTGTTTTTTACGACGACCGAATAACAATAATGATCCTAATGCTGCGAATAATCCGCCAAATAACGTTGCGTTATTTGAGCCGCTATTTTCATTACCTGTTTCTGGTAATGCTTTTGCTTTATTGTGATGGTCTTTAGTAGTACTCATTGGTTTAACAGGTGTGTGCTTACCTGCATCTGAGTCTGAATCTGAGTCGCTATCTGAGTCTGAATCGCTGTCCGAATCTGAGTCACTATCTGAGTCTGAATCGCTGTCTGAATCTGAGTCGCTATCTGAGTCTGAGTCGCTATCTGAATCTGAATCACTGTCTGAGTCTGAGTCGCTGTCCGAATCTGAATCGCTATCCGAGTCTGAATCGCTGTCTGAGTCTGAGTCGCTATCCGAGTCTGAGTCGCTGTCTGAATCGCTGTCTGATTCTGAATCGCTATCTGAGTCTGAGTCGCTATCTGAATCTGAATCACTGTCTGAGTCTGAATCGCTATCTGAATCTGAGTCGCTGTCTGAATCTGAATCACTGTCTGAGTCCGAATCGCTATCTGAATCTGAATCGCTATCTGAGTCTGAGTCGCTATCTGAGTCTGAGTCGCTGTCTGAATCCGAATCGCTGTCTGAATCTGAATCGCTGTCTGAATCTGAATCGCTATCCGAGTCTGAGTCGCTGTCTGAATCTGAGTCGCTGTCTGAGTCTGAGTCGCTATCTGAATCTGAATCGCTATCTGAATCTGAGTCGCTATCTGATGTATCTTCTTCGAAGTATCCGTTATCAAGTGTGAAATCATCATGATCCGTAATTGTTACGTCAACTTCGCCACCATCTGCATCTTTATCATCTTCAGTTGTATTTGTACCTGTTTGTGTTAAGCCAGCAGGCTTTTCAAAAATAACTTTGTATTTACCGCTATCTAAATTATCGAAACGATATTTACCATTTTCATCTGTTTTAGTTGTTCCAATTACTTCGCCTTTTTCATTTAATAAAGTAACTTTAACATCTTTGATACCTTTTTCAGTTGAATCTTGTTTGCCGTCTTTATTACTGTCGTACCAAACATAATCACCTAAACTATATTTTGGTGTTTTATAGAAACCACTGTCTAATGTCATGTTATCTGCATCTTTAATGACACCTGTTGTTGTTAAACCATTAGAATCTTTTTCAGTATCATTTCCAGAAGTTACTGAAGTTGGTGTATAACCTGATGGTGTCTCGAATTCAACTTTATAAGTTCCATTGTTTAAATCAGTGAATTGATATTTACCATTTTCATCTGTTGTAACTGTTTTTAAAACTTTGTCGTTTTCATCTTTTAACGTAACTGTTACACCTGAAATACCCTTTTCATCTTTATCTTGAACACCGTTTTTATTTGTATCTTCCCATACATAGTCACCTAAGTTGTAAGTCGGTTTGTAGAAACCAGAGTCAATAGTATCGTTATCTTTATCTTTAATGACACCTGTTGTTGATGTACCATTTGAATCTATACCTTCATCAGTTCCTGAACCTACTTGTGTTGGTGTGTAACCTGATGGTGTTTCGAATTCAACTTTATAAGTTCCATTTTCTAATCCAGTAAATTGATATTTACCATCTTTATCTGTTTTAGTTGTTTGTAAAACTTCACCGTTTTCATTTTTCAATGTAACTGTTACGCCTGAAATACCTTTTTCAGTTGAATCCTGCTTACCATCTTTATTTGTATCTTCCCATACATAATTACCTAAATTATATTTTGGTGTTTTGTAGAATCCACTATCTAATGTCATGTTATCAGCACCATTAATAACACCTGTTGTTGTTAAACCATTAGAGTCTTTTTCAATGTCGCTACCAGATGTTACTGTAGTCGGTGTATAGCCTTCTGGTGTAGTAAATTCAACTTTATAATTACCATTATCTAAATCAGTAAATTTATATTTGCCATCTGCGTCTGTTGTAACTGTTTTTAACACGTTACCGTTTTCATCTTTTAATGTTACCGTTACGCCAGATATACCTTTTTCATCTTGGTCTTGGATACCATTTTTATTTGTATCTTCCCAGACATAGTCACCTAAGTTGTATTTAGGTTTGTAAATACCTAAGTCTGCAGATAAGTTATCTTTGCCATTAACTGTAATAACTGAAGATAAGCCGTTTGAATCTAATTCTTCGTTATTACCTTGTTTTGAAGGGGTTACTTCATAACCTTTTGGTAAGTTTGAAAATTCTACACGGTAATCTCCATTAGGTAAGTTTGGAATCAAGTATGACCCATCTTCTTTAGTAACTGCTTCTCCTACTTTTGTATTTGTATTATTATCAAATACAGTTACAGTTACATTGCCAACGCCTTTTTCTCCTAATTCTTGAACACCGTTTTTATTAGTATCTTCCCATACGTAGTTACCAATTTTATATACTTCTTGACCAGCTCCGCCACTTTGGTTATTAGTGAATCCTAAAGCATTACCCATTGAGGCAGATTTACTATTGTCTGAACTTAATGTAACCATTTGAACAAGTGTTGGGCTTTCGCTAGTTGTATATTGGAATTTTGTATTAACCATTACAACATAAGCAGAATCTGCATTTCCAAAATCAATAACAGCGCTATTGTTGTCGCCATATGTAATTTTCTGCAAGTATTGATTTGTTACATCTGTAAGCTCTTTAGTATTCACATCGTATCCTTTATTTAATGTATAACCTTTAGGAACTTGATATATTTTTATATCTGTTACCTCTTTATTTATTTGCCCGATATTATTAGGATAACTTGAGTGGTAAGCTTGAACTTTTAGTTTGGCATTTGTTAAAGAATTTTCCGATGGATTTACATAAATCGTTTGTTTATAGTACCCTGGATTTTCTTTATTTCCAACATGTGAAACTGTTTCAGTGAACGCTGATCCAATTGAATTTTTCTCATTTACAACATAATCTGGATATTGAATGTTAGCAGTTGTTTTTGTTGTAGTATTACCTATCGTAACATTAAACTCAACATCGTTTTTACTAACAGGAATTGTATCAGCATCCATATAAATTGAATAATTAATTCCCATTTGTACAGAATTAAATCTATCGACATAATCTGTAAATGTATATGTAATTAAATTATTTGCAGTATCATGTTTTGCAGTCGCAATTGTTTCACCATTATTTGGATCTTTAATATCTCCAATATTTTTAATATCTTCCGGATTCAATCCATATACTTGTACTGTATCTGAGTATTTTATTGTGAAATAATCACCTGATTTAACTTTGTCATCAACTTTAATTTGTGATTTTAATTCTAGATAATCTTGTGCTGGTACGATTTTATTGTTTTTATCTGCATCAACGACAGTTAATGTTGTATTTGATGTAATTAAATCATTAACATTTTTAGCCTCTGTTGATGATGGCTGTACTGCTGCTATACGCATTCTTGTATTCAAACGTTTAGGTGCTGTACTTTTTGGCAAAATGATATCTGCATTATTTTCATTATTTGAATTACTATTGTTATCAACAAGAGTTTCAGCATTACTCTTGATAGCATCACTTTTAACATTTAATGTAGTTGATTCAGTTTTGGCATCTACCTTTTTGTTTTCCTCATTAGTTGGTTGAGCATTTACCACTGATTTATTCTCTTGCAAATCAGGTTGTAACGCTTCTTGATTACTTATAGTTTGTTTAGTGTTTAAATCTTCATTCGTAGATTTTGGTGAAGCTTGCTCATCTGATTTGGCAGTTGAAACTTCAACTTTATTTCCAGTGGTAGATTGTACACTTTCTTTTTCTATTGATTTATTCCCATTTGAAGTCGTTTCATTACCTTGAGATGATACCATTTCTTTTTGATTATCATTTTTAGTATTGTCTTCTTGATTTAGTTGCTGCATATCAACTTTATCACTCGATTGATTATCACTTGCTGAAGTTGTCGCTTCGTTCAATTCTTTATTAGTACTTTCTGCAGCCTTTGCTTCTTGGTTCCCCAGACCAAAAATTAATGTTGTACCTACTAAAATTGATGCTGTTCCCACTGTGTACTTTCTAATCGAAAATTTATTTAATCGATTGGATACCATGCCTTTTCTTGTTATTGCCGTTTTATTTTCTCTGTTTAGCATTAGATTACTCCTAATTCATCAAATTTTTAAATAATACAATTGTTTTAAATACAAAAATGTATATCAATATAGTATTACACTTTTAGATAAAGCACAATACTTTAATTATTTTTCTTTATCGTAAAACGTTATTTAACATTTGCGTTTAAATAAAAGTTTTTATGAGTTTTGTAATCTTTATTTAATTATCATAAAAAATAGTATTATTTGCCCTTAAAATTAATATCTTAGCTTTTCTAATTCATAGACAATTACATTTCTGTAACAAATTAAATTGTATCTATTCCTTAAAGGTTTTTTGTTTTATATCTGGGAATTTCTAAACAGAAAAAACCAGGCCACATGGACCTGGTTAAGTTAATCATATTATTTATTTTGTTTTTTACGACGACCGAATAACAATAATGATCCTAATGCCGCGAATAATCCACCGAATAATGTGCCATTATTTGAATTATTATTTTCACTACCTGTTTCTGGTAATGCTTTAGCTGTTTTATGCTGATCTTTAACCGTACTCATTGGTTTAGCCGGAGTATGTTTACCTGCATCTGAATCGCTATCTGTATCTGAATCGGCATCACTTTCTGAGTCTGAGTCGCTATCTGAGTCTGAATCGCTGTCCGAATCTGAGTCGCTGTCTGAATCTGAATCGCTATCCGAGTCTGAGTCTGAATCGCTATCTGAGTCTGAATCGCTATCCGAGTCTGAGTCGCTATCCGAGTCTGAATCGCTATCTGTATCTGAATCGCTGTCTGAATCTGAATCACTGTCTGAGTCTGAGTCGCTATCTGAATCTGAGTCGCTGTCTGAATCTGAATCACTGTCTGAGTCTGAGTCGCTGTCTGAATCTGAGTCGCTATCTGAGTCTGAATCGCTGTCCGAATCTGAGTCGCTATCTGAGTCTGAATCGCTGTCTGAATCTGAATCACTGTCTGAGTCTGAGTCGCTGTCTGAGTCTGAATCGCTGTCCGAATCTGAGTCGCTATCTGAATCTGAGTCGCTGTCCGAATCTGAGTCGCTATCTGAGTCTGAGTCGCTGTCTGAATCTGAGTCTGAGTCGCTGTCTGAATCTGAGTCACTATCTGATGTTTCTTCTTCGTAGTAGCCATTATCAAGTGTGAAATCATCATGATCCGTAATTGTTACATCAACTTCGCCACCATCGGCATCTTTATCATCTTCAGTTGTATTTGTACCTGTTTGAGTTAAACCAGCAGGCTTTTCAAAGATAACTTTGTATTTACCACTATCTAAATTATCAAAGCGGTATTTACCATTTTCATCTGTTTCAGTTGTACCAATTACTTCGCCTTTTTCGTTTTGCAAAGTAACTTTAACACCTTTAATTCCTTTTTCAGTCGAATCTTGTTTACCATCTTTATTACTGTCGTACCAAACATAATCACCTAAACTATATTTTGGCGTTTTGTAGAATCCACTATCTAATGTCATATTGTCAGCGTCTTTAATGACACTTGTTGTAGTTAGTCCATCAGAATCTACAGCATCATCTGTACCTGCATTTGCAGTTGTCGGTGTATAACCGGCTGGTGTTGAAAACTCTACACTATAAGTTCCATTGCTTAAACCAGTGAACTGATATTTACCATTTTCATCTGTTGTCGTACGATCTAATTCTTTACCGTTACTATCTTTAAGAATGACATAAACACCTTTAATCCCTTTTTCATTGGCATCTTGTTTACCATCTTTATTTGTATCTTCCCATACATAGTCACCTAGATTATATTTCTTTTGGTCGCCATTAGCAGTTGATGAGCCATTCACATTTGAATAACTATTTGACCAACTATATTTAGTTTTGTCAGTGTCTAAAGTATAATCAATTTTTCCATTATCTGTTGATGTATTATCTGGATACGCAACTTGTTGAATGATGTATTGTTTATTACTACTTGTTTGACCATTCATTAAATCAACTGTTGCAGTCTTATTATCATTGCTGTAAGTAATATTAAATTGATTAGTAACATCTTTAAGTTTTGAAGTATCTGGGGTGAAACTGTCGACAAATTGATTTTGATCTGTCACTTCGTAAATTTTGAAGTTTTTTGCATTTGGATTAAATTTATATCCAGTTAAATTAGTAACAAACGTTTGTTTAGTATATGTATTTTTAGGTTGATTTACATATGCAGTCATATTACGCGATAAATCTTCATTGTTGATATAGTTTGTACTTGAAATAAGCGGTTGTGCTTTTTTATTACCATAATCGACAATGATTTCTTCGCTATATGTATCATTACCTAAACTTACTTCCATTTTATAAGCAGTTTTATCAGTTGTTGCATTTTCACGTTTCGCAAATGCGACTTGTTCAAAGCTACCGCTAACATTTGTATATTGATCTACATAATTCGTAAAAGTATACGTTGTTGTGTTTGTTGTACTGTCATAAATACCTTTTGCAATAATATTACCTTGGGCATTATATAAATTTTGAGTTTGTGAAGGTAATCTTACTGATCCTGGACGGAAATATTGACCATATTTAAAAGTAAATGTATCGCCCTCTTTAACAGAATCATCGATTGTGTAATTCGCTTTTAATTTTAAAACATCACTTGAAGTTGCCCAAAATTCTGTTTTGCCAGTATCTTTATTTAAGTGTCCTTTATCAATAGCAATATCAATATTTGAAAAATGAACTTTATCATTAACATTTGTACCTTGTTGTGGTGCTGCTACTGTGTTCACAGCCATACGGTTTAATGTTCTTGGTTTAATAGTCGTTGTTTTAGGAGTAGCTGAAACATCTTTAGCCTGTGTTAAATTACTTTTATCAGTTTCATTACTATATGTAGTTGATGATTTATCATTTGTTGTTACATTGCTAGTTTGTGTAGTAGATTGACTAGCTGTAGCGTTTTGTGGTGATTGCATGTTACTACTAGTTTCTTTAACTGTTGCACTATCACTCATTGTCACTTTAGGCTGATCTGCAGTTGCAGTTTGCGTATTGTCTTTTAGTTGACGACTATCAACTTTTTCAGTTGTTTTATTCTCACTTGGGGCTGTCGTTTCATTTTTTGATTGATTTAATTCTCCATTCGTATGTTCTGCCGCTTTAGCTTCATGACCACTTAACCCAAAAATCAATGTTGTCCCTACTAAAATTGAAGCAGTACCTACAGAATACTTTCTTATCGAAAATTTGTTTAATCGATTTGGTATCATGCCTTTTCTATTTGTTACTGTCTTTTTATTATTCATTTAATAATACTCCTTTAAAATATCAAAATTTGATAAATATAATATTTTGCATATATAAATTTCTGCATTGCTATCGTAATATAAATTTCAATAAAGTGCAATACTTTAATTATTTTTCTTTATTTTACAATGTTATTTGCTACAAATATTAATATGAATCACAGTTTAAGAATTGCAATTTTTAATACTTTTTTTCTTTAATTGCTTTAAATTATTTATCTATATTTTTAAAACTCACTTTTAATCTAAGCTTGTTTTCAATTCGCTATTACATCTTATTTTAATTAATAACATTGCTCACAACAGTAATATCAAAGGCTTACTATTGGTGCATTAGAACAAAAAATAGGCATGTGACTTAAAAGCATTCTCAATGAAATACCTTAAGCTACATACCTATTTTTAATGTATATTTACATATTTTTTAATATTATTTTAAATGTTCATATGGACTATTATTCACAAAAGATACAATTTGATCGACAAATAATCTTGCTCGTAATTGGAATTCACTATCATTTAAGTAATATGAACCATCTTCATTTTTAGCAAAATCAGAATCATGTGTTGCTATTTGAGTTGGTACAGCAATGCCTAGTAAACTTCTGACGATTACTCTTAAATGTGACAATGGCTCTGAACTAACAATACCACCACTATTTCCTATTAAGCCTACAGGTTTCATTTTAAAATAATCCATATTTAGATGATCTAATGCATTTTTCAATATTCCAGAATATGAACCATGATAGTTTGGCGTTCCTAATATTAAAAAGTCCGCCGCCATTGCTTTCTCTTTTAAATCTTTCATATTTTGTTTGATTTCATCAATAGACGGTGTTGTTCCTGAAAAATCTAATTGATTTAACGGTTTTTCTGCTAAATCGAATATTTCCGCTTCAATATCATGTGTTTTAAAATGCTCAGTTAAGTATCTTGCTAGTGCACTTGTATGTGAATTCACTTGTGCACTGCCAATAATAATTAATCCTTTCATATTTGACCCCTCTTTTTTTATTAAACTTGTTGTTCACGTAATAATTTCATAATAGCTTTTCCAACACCACTATTTTCATTCGTATCTGTGACATATTTCGCTATTTTTTTAACTTCTTCTGCACCATTTTCCATCGCAACTGGATAGCCAACTTTCTCTAACATTGATAAGTCATTTAAATTGTCACCTATTGCCATGACTTCTTTCATTTCAATCCCTAATCTTTCGGCAATTGTTTCTAGCGCAATACCTTTTTGTGCATCTGAATGCGTTATTTCTATATTTCCTCTCGAAGATGATGATATAGCTAAATTCGGAGATTCAGCTAAAATTTTACTAGCTTTGTCAATTTTTTCTAAATTTCCATCAAATGCTAATATTTTCATAATTAATTCACCAGGTATGTTTTCAATAGCATCATAATTATCAACAACTTTCAACGTACCATTATCTATGCGTCTTTGAATACCATTTTTAATACGCTCAACGTTTGCATGTTGACCTGCACGCTCAGCAATATCTATGTAAATGTCTAAATCTCTTTGTGGATCTTCAGTATAAATCGCACGACTCGTGTATACTTGATAATAAATACCTGCATCTTTTAAAACATTTGTAATTTTGTGTACTAGCGATTTATTAAGGTGTGAAGTGCTCATTACATTGAAAGTTTCATCACGTACTTCAGCACCATTCAAACAAATATATGGTACTGTTAAATCTGTGTCAGCAACTGGTGCTTGTGCTTCATAAAATGCTCGACCTGTCGCGATAACAACCGTTATCCCTTGTTCTTGAGCGTATTTAATCGCATCAATATTAGGTTGAGAAATTTCATGTGCTGCATTAAGTAGCGTGCCATCCATATCAGTGGCTATTAGTTTTATCATTATGTTACCTCGTTTCGTAAATTTAAAATCTTGTTCTTAAATAAGAATATATACTCAGCGCACATACTTTTCTATTAACATTTATATTGTCATTAATTTATCATATAATGTAATTCTAACAAATTTTAATTAGTATGTACTATCGTCTAATTGGTGGATTTCTTATTGGCTCTTAAGTTTTTAAAAAATGTTGTTAATAATGTGCTACATGCTTCTTTAAGTACACCTTTATCAACAATTGCACGATGATTAAAATTAGATTGTTGCAATAAATTCATTAAACTGCCACTACAACCACCTTTAGGATCATCTGCGCCATAGACGACTCTTGGAATGCGACTCATTACAATTGTTCCTGCGCACATGACACATGGTTCTAAGGTTACATATAATGTGCAACCTTCTAAACGCCAACTACCTAACACTTTGGCTGCACGTTCAATTGCAATATGTTCAGCATGCGCCGTTGGTTGTTGTAGTGTTTCTCTTAAATTATGTGCTCTAGCGATAACTTCATCATCTTTAGTGATGATAGCACCTATAGGTACTTCGCCTAGTTGAGCTGCTTTTTTAGCTTCTTCAATCGCTAATGTCATAAAATATATATCATTTGTCATTTATGTCCAGATACCTCACTTATGGTACAATACTCAATGTCTATTTTAACATTTGGAGATGTGAATATGAACAAACCTTTTATAGCAATTGAAGGTCCTATTGGCGTAGGTAAATCTTCACTTGCACACAAATTAAGTCAAACTTTAGATTTTTATGAAGAAAAAGAAATCATCACAGAAAATCCATTTTTATCAGACTTTTATGAAGATATCTCTAAATGGAGTTTTCAAACTGAAATGTTCTTTTTATGCAATAGATATAAGCAATTTCAAGATGTAACACAACTAAATCAAGGTGTAGTTAGTGATTATCATATACATAAAAATAAGATATTTGCTAAAAATACTTTGAGTTCTGTTGAATTTCAGAAATTCAGTAAAATTTATGATATTTTAACTGAAGATATGATTATGCCGAATATGATTATCTTTTTAGATGCAGACCTTGATGTGTTAAAATCTAGAATTGCTAAACGTAACCGTAGTTTTGAGCATCAAATAGAAGATGAATATCTGTTAAAGTTAAAAAAAGATTATCGTGAGTATTATGAGTCCTTACAAAGTAATGGTTCAAATGTAGTTTTAATCGATACAACTTCTATTGATTTTCTTAAAAATGAACAAGATTACGAAGATATATTACATATTATATTACCTATGATAGGAGATATTACCAATGAATAATTACGGTATTCCACAAAATGCCATTATAACCATTGCAGGTACAGTTGGTGTTGGAAAATCAACACTAACGCAAGCACTTGCAGATAAATTAAACTTTAAAACGTCTTTTGAAAATGTCGAACATAATCCATATTTAGATAAATTTTACAGCGATTTTGAACGATGGAGTTTCCATTTGCAAATTTACTTCTTAGCTGAACGTTTTAAAGAACAAAAGCGTATGTTTGAATATGGTGGTGGCTTTGTCCAAGATCGATCAATTTATGAAGATGTTGATATTTTTGCAAAAATGCATGAAGAAGAAGGCACAATGAGTAAAGAAGATTTCAAAACATATTCAGACTTATTTAATGCCATGGTCATGACACCTTATTTTCCTAAACCTGATGTAATGATTTATTTAGAATGTAACTATGATGAGGTCATTGATCGTATTATTGAACGTGGTCGCGAAATGGAAATTAATACAGACCCTGAATACTGGAAAAAGCTATTTAAACGCTATGACGATTGGATTAATAGCTTTAATGCATGTCCAGTTGTACGTATCAATATTAATGAATATGATATCCATAAGGACCCCGAATCTTTAAATCCTATGATAGACAAAATTGCTCGAATTATTCAAACATATCGACAAGTAGATACACGATAAAAGACTAAAGACATAGCGTATATGTTTATATTCAATGTATATTCCATAGATATCATCGATTACATTATCAATTCTATCGAATACATTAATTCACATATACACTATGTCTTTCTTTTTAATTTAAAGCTTCTAAAATATCTGCCGCACTATTTAAAATAATATCAGCTTCATGTAATTCTTCTTTTGTTGCAATACCTGTTAATACACCTATTGCCATACCTAAATTTGCATTACTTGCTGTCTTCATATCATTAGCAGTGTCTCCTACTATAGCTACTTTCTGAGGATCTACATTATATTGCTCAAATAAAGGCGATAATACTTTAGGATTTGGCTTCTCATAGGCATCCGCTTCGGTAGAAATGATCAAATCGAACAACGAGGTAGCATTGGTATGTGCTAAAAATTGTTCTACACCTTTTTTAGTATCACTCGTAACAATACCAAGTTGATAGCCTTTTGCTTTCAAATCGATAAGTGCTTCTTTAACACCTTCTACCCAATTAATTTCAGGAATACGTTCATCTACCAGCTTTTGACTTGTTGACTTGGACCAGTCGGTTGTATCTTGTCCCGTCACATCATTAAATGCCTGGATAATTTGTTGTAAAGATCCTGAACCCATCACTGATTTTGGATCAATAGATTCTTTAATGACACCGAGTTGTCTTAAAGCAGCTTCTTTATTATGTACTGGGAAAGTCTCAAGCAATGATTGTACAAATCGTACCCCTATTTTTTCCCAACTTCTATCAAATTCAATTAACGTGCCATCTTTATCAAATAATATCCATTCCATTAATATCAATACTCCTATTTATTTATTTCGTATTATGCTGATTCTATGATGTTCGTTATTTCCCTGAAAATGAACTCGTAGTATTGTTCTTTTTAAATATTGAATTAAATATAATAATAAGTGAAATCCCCTTCAATACTTAACAATAAACATTGTAAACTTAATTTATTACCATGCTTCGCTTCATTGAAAGGGATTTTAGTCATGATTAACTTTTACATATTGTTTTCATGATTATATTCAATTTTTATTAATATTTTGGTACAACGACTCTCCAACCATTTTTATCTTCTAAAGTACCATTTTGAATACCAGTATAGACGTCGTATAATTTTTGAGTAATTTCACCAGTCTCATTATTATTAATAACGATTTCACGATCTTCGTATCTCAATGTACCCACAGGTGAAATAACTGCTGCAGTACCACTACCAAATACTTCTGTTAACTCACCTTTATCATATGATTCGAATAATTCATCGATTGAAACGCGGCGCTCTTCGACTTCATATCCTAAGTTTTTAGCTAATTCGATAATAGATTTACGTGTAATACCAGGTAAAATACTGCCATTCAACTCTGGTGTAATTACTTTTCCATTTTCAACGAAGAAAATATTCATGCTACCAACTTCTTCGATATATTTCTGTTCAACACCATCAAGCCATAATACTTGGTCATAACCTAATTTATTTGCATTTGTTTGTGCTAATAAACTTGCCGCATAGTTACCTGCAACTTTTGCAAAGCCTACACCGCCACGAACAGCACGCACATATTCATCTTCTACATAGATTTTAGTTGGTTTTAAAGTCTCACCACCATAATATGCACCTGAAGGAGATAAAATAATTAATAATTTATACTGATGTGATGCACCAACGCCAAGTGCCCCTTCTGTTGCAAAAACAAATGGACGAATATATAATGATTGACCTTCCCCTTCAGGAATCCAATCTCTTTCTATATCAACTAATTGTTTTAGCCCCTCTAACAATTCTGCTTCGTCTACTTGAGGCATTTCTAATCGTGCTAACGAGTTATTAAGACGCTTAAAATTTTCTTCAGGACGGAAAAGTGCAACTTCCCCATCTCTTTTATATGCTTTTAATCCTTCGAATACCGATTGACCATAATGAACACCTTGTGCAGCAGGTGAAATTTCAATAGGACCATAAGGTACTATCTTCAAATCATGCCATCCTTTATCTGCATCATAATCATAACTCAACATATAATCAGTAAAATATTTACCAAAACCTAGTTGAGATGTATTTGGTTTTTGTTTTAATGTTTCTCGTCGTTCAACTTTAACTGCTTGTGACATGGTGATTGCCTCCTAATAATATTGTATAAGAATTTGTTTAACTTAAATTATAACAATCCATATTTTGCTGTTCAACAAATTTTCTAAAAATTCAAAATTAATTAACAGATTTCTAGAAAGACTATATCTTTTAGTATAAACGTATTAATTTCACAGAGACAAGTAATCTGTGTTTTACTAATATACTTTACATACAAAAAACTCTTTACTTTAAAATGAACTAAGCTCGCGAATTCAATATGTATAATGAATAATATTAGAATTCATGCACTAGTTTATTAAAATAAAGAGTAATTTAAAATATCATTCCGTGTATTAAAGTGAATGGAAATGATTAGTTATTATTTTTAACAGTATCTTTTTGTTCAATAGCTTCTAACATTAATTTAGTCATGCTCGCTAAATCATATTTAGGATCAAATCCCCATTCGCCACGTGAACAGCTTGTATCAATAGAATCCGGCCAACTATTAGCGATACCTTGTCTAATAGGATCAACATCGTAATCTAATGTAAAATTGGGATAGTATTCTTGAATTGCTTCTTTTACCATCTCTGGATCAAAACTCATTGCGCTCAAATTATAACCATTTCTAGTTTCTAATTTAGCGTCGTCTGCTTCCATAAGTTTAATAATTGCTTCAATTGCATCATCCATATACATCATATCCATATACGTGCCTTTATCTATGAAGCTTGTATAATGACCCTCTCTTACTGCTTTGAAGTATATTTCAACAGCATAGTCTGTAGTACCGCCACCTGGCTCTTTAACATGCGAGATTAAACCTGGGAATCTAACACTTCTTGTATCTACACCAAAACGTTTGAAATAGTATTGACACAATAATTCTCCAGCTACTTTATTTACACCATACATTGTCGTAGGTTGCTGAATCGTTACTTGTGGCGTATTAACTTTAGGAGTTGAGTCTCCAAATGCACCAATTGAACTTGGTTTGAAAAAGTGCAAATTATAAGTTCTTGCAGCTTCTAATGCATTCATTAATCCACCCATATTTAAATCCCAAGCTAGAATTGGATTTTTCTCAGCAGTTGCTGATAATAATGCTGCCATATGCATTAGACTATCCGCTTCAAAGTCCCTAACTAACTCAAACATACGGTCACGATCTGTTACGTCTAAGATTTCAAATGGTCCATTTTGTACAGGTGAGTCTGCTTCAGGTTCCCTAATATCTGTAGCAAGAACATTATCTGTCCCATAAATTTCTCTGCACTTAACAACTAATTCTGTACCAATTTGTCCTAATGCACCAGTAATCATAATTTTTTTCATAGAAATATCTCCTTTGTCTCTTCTATATAGCTATAGTCCATCACAAGCGGACATAATATTCATTTTCATAATAATTATAATATAAAAGCGCTTTCTTGTATATATGACATGTACATGTTGCTGATATTTCTGTAAATGGAAATTCTAGTTGTATTAATTGATTTTAGTAATTTATAGCGTTTATTATTGCTAATTACTGTCAAATTAAATTTTTTATCCCTCAACTCTTAAACTCTGGATATCTTTCATTATATTAGCTTTTTTATAACCATGGATATCATGTAAAGCCTTATAAGCTTTAAATAATGTTTCATACCTTTGTACTTTTTCCGCTTCTGGATTAATTTCGTATAAAATTGGCTCTTTCATAGCATCAACTGCATCATTAATTGAATTATGTGCGCCACCACTGACTGCACCTAATATTGCTGCGCCTATTGCTGGTGCATACTCACTATCCATAACAATTAGTTTTTTATTCAGTACATTCGCATAGATATCCATCATAACAGCATTCTTTTTAGGTATACCGCCACATGCAAATACCTTTTCTACTTCCATATGCCAATCTTGATACTGTTGCATAATCATCTTAGTACCAAATGCTGTAGCTTCTAAATATGCTCTATAAATATCTTCATGCTTAGTTTGTAAAGTTAATCCAAAGATACAACCTGTTAAATTGCTATCACTTAATACACTTCGATTTCCATTATGCCAATCAAGAGCAATGAGCCCACTTTCACCTGGCATTTGATGTTTTATCTTTTCATTCATTAATTCAAATACAGTCATATTTCTATTTGCTGCTTCATCTACATATGACTTTGGTGCTTGCTTAGCGACATACTCAAACAAATCACCTACTGCTGATTGCCCCGCTTCATAAGCAAATAATTCTGGAATAATTGCTCCTTTTACAGAACCTGATATACCTGGCACTTGATGTTGCTTTTCATTTAACATAAGATGGCATGTGCTTGTTCCCATCACCATAGTCATTTCTTTATCTTTTTCAGACCCAATACCTAATAAACTAGCATGGGCATCAATAATAAAAGGACTTACCATAGTCTCTTTTGATAATCCTAATTTCTGTGCCATTTTATCATCCAGTTTCCCTACTGCTTCACCAATATTAACAACCGGTGCAGATACTTTATCTTGAATTACTTTTGATAATTTGGGGTCTATTTTATCAAATAAATCATAATGAAACCCTGTTTCTTCTTCCCAAAATGCTTTGAAACCTAATCCACAATTCGAGCGTATATTTTTATTAGTTAATTTATTTACAATCCAATCGCCCGCTTCCATAATATAAGCCGTTTTTTCCATAATTTCTGGTGCTCGATTCATGACTTCCATTATTTTGGGAATCATCCATTCACTACTAACATTATATCCATAATGGCCTAACCACTTATTATTATTTTCAATAGCAGTTTGATATAATTTCTCTGCTTCTTTATATGCACCATGATGTTTCCAAAGTTTCACATACGCATGTGGATTGTTTTTAAATTGTTTTAAATTATGTACCGGGTTAAGATTTTCGTCAGTAAAAATAATAGTAGATGAAGTAAAGTCTATACCAATACCTACTATATTGTCTGGATCTATTTTTGATTCACGTACTATATATGATATTCCTTCTTCCATAATTTCTAAATAATCATTACTATTTTGAAGTGCATATGTATGTGGTATTTTCAAACCATTTAATTCACTTTCAATGACACCATGTGTATATGGTTTCACAAATTTTGATACTACTTGACCGTTAGTTGTATTAATTAAAAACACACGGCCTGAAGCTGTTCCATAATCAATTCCAATGCTATAAGACATCATGTTTCCTCCATATCGCTAGTTGCGGTTATTAGTTTTGCAAGCGTTTTCTTAAATCATACTCATAATAGGTTCTATTTTACAAGTATCACTTAAATTTTGCCAAAAAAAAGAGCCCTCATACATTTACATATGAGGCTCCTCTAATTAATATTTAATTATTTATTTTGTATTGCATTTAACATTTCATTAACTGCTAATTTTCCTAACTCATTTGAAGCTAAAGGACTGTCACCTGTTAATAATTTACGATCTTTTAACGTTCTTCCTGTCATATCGTCGTTAACTACTTTTAATCCTTGTTTAGTTAATAAATCAGCAACTAACCATTTCAAGCGTCCAGGTAAATAACCTATTTCAATATTTGCACCTTCATCTAATGAGTCAGGGAAGACACAAACAGAGTATCCTTCTAATGTAGATTTTTCTCTGTTAAGCCCTGCTGAAAGTAGTGCTGCTGGTCCATGACATAATGTAACTATAAAGCGGTCATTGTCTAATGCCCAATCTAATGTTTGTTGAACATCCTCACTTTCAGAAATACCAACAACTGCAGCATGTCCGCCTGGGATAAAGACAGATAAATAATCTGAATCAGGTCCTAATTCATTTTTAATCACATCTGCTAATTTTTTTGGCTGTTTTAATTTTTCTTTCAATTTATTATAAGTACTTATAACTGCCTCGTCTTCAGTTGGCATAGCCCATAATTCTAATTTAACTGGATAACCAGATAATGTCGCAACATCAACGTCAAAACCTGCTTCCATTAAATGATGTAAAGGTAATAACATTTCAACAGGATGATTACCCGTAGAGAACATTTTTCCATTTTCCAATAATACATATCTCTCTTCAGCAGCAATCATCAATACTTTCCATTTACCATCTTTATAGGCACCTTTGTGTTCAACACCATCAAAATCTGTTTTAGGTGCTGTATATTGACTAAGGGAATATGGTGATGGGAAAAATGCGTTATCTTCTGCTTTATCTGGCGTTGGTTGCTTACTTAATTCATTTACATCTTGTGACATAGTTTATTCCTACTTTCTCTATATAGTTACTACTAGTATAGACATATACTACACACTATAAACATGTATTACTATTAAAATGCTCATTATCAAAAATAATCAAAATGAATTTCTTTGAAAAAAATACAACTAAATTTTACAAGATGCTTTTAAAATTAAAACTTTAATTTTTGGGAGCACTAAACATTGTTATAAGAACTTACTGTTAATAAACTAAACATTTAAAAAAAGCCCACGACAATATTTGCCGTGGGAATAAATAAATATTAAATCAACTTCATTTCTTTTCCTACTTTTTCATAAGCCGCAATTGCTTCATCTAACATGTCTTTTGTATGTGCAGCTGTAGGCATATTTCTTACACGTCCTGTACCTCTTGGTACTGTTGGGAAAACGATAGATTTCACATAGACACCTTCGTCTTTTAAACGCTTACTAAATTCTTGAGTTGTTTTTTCATCACCAATAATTACTGGTGTAATTGGAGTTTCTGACTCACCTGTATCATATCCTAATTTTGACAATCCATTTTTTAAATATTGTGCATTGTCCCATAATTTATCATGTAATTCAGTTGAATCCATTAACTTTTTAACTGCTTCAGTTATTGCTTTGGTATCCCCAGGTGCTAATGATGTAGAGAATAAGAATGGTCGTGATTGTGCTTTTAACCAATCTATTAACTCTTTTGTACCTGCTACATAACCGCCAACGACACCAATTGCTTTAGAAAGCGTACCTATTTGGAAATCGATTTTATCTTGTAAACCAAAATGTTTAACCGTACCAGCGCCTTTACCCATAACACCTGAACCATGAGCGTCGTCTACATAAGTTAATAAACCAAATTCTTCTGCAATTTCTACAATTTCAGGTAATTTAGCCACATCACCATCCATACTAAAAACGCCATCAGTGATATACATCACTTTATTGTATTGACCTGATTCAACTGCTTCTTTTGCTTTCGCACGTAAATCATCCATGTCTGAATGGTTAACTCGAATAATTTTAGCTTTAGATAAGCGACATCCATCAATAATTGATGCATGATTAAGCTCATCTGATAAAATAGCATCATTTTTATTCATGACAGCTGAAATAGCAGCCATATTACAATTAAATCCTGATTGATAAGCTATTGCAGCTTCTGTTCCTTTAAATTTTGCTAGTGTTTCTTCTAATTCGTCGTGTAAATCTAATGTACCATTGATTGTACGAACAGCGCCTGCACCTACTCCATGTGTATCAATAGCTGCTTTTGCAGCTGATTTCAAATCTTCATTTGTTGCTAGTCCTAAATAATTATTTGAAGATAAGTTAATGTATGATTTCCCATTGATTTTGATTTCTGGTCCGTTTGCACCTTCAATTGTATCTATTTCATTATACAAACCATTTTCTTTTAGATAATTTATATTTTCCTCTAAAAACTCATGTAATGATTGAACCACAGTATATAATCCCCCTTAAGTATTGTTTGGTAATACCTTTATCATACAGTAATTCTACATAACTTGAAAGCCTTATCATTCATAGATAAAATATCTCAAAGCAATCATTTAGTACGATAATTTCATAAAATGTTATACTATAAACATTATTTTAGAAAGTAGTGATAAGGGTGTTAGATTGGTTCCAACTAGCAAATAATAAAGAAAATAAAACAATTCAACTCAGACGTTATTTACACCAATACCCTGAGTTATCTTTTGAAGAATTTCAAACACATGATTATATTGTTAACCAATTAAGCCAGTTATCTTGTGATATTGAAACTCCTATCGGCCGCAATGGTATCAAAGCCACATTTAAAGGCTTGGGCACAGGACCTACCATTGCATTAAGAGCTGACTTTGATGCGTTACCTGTCGAGGAATTAAACGATGTGCCTTATAAGTCTAAAAATCCAGGATGTATGCATGCGTGTGGGCATGATGGTCATACAGCAATTTTACTTACTGTAGCAGAGATTTTAGATGAACATAAACATTTATTAGAAGGTAATGTTGTATTAATATTCCAGTACGGTGAAGAAATCATGCCAGGTGGTTCTCAAGAAATGATAGATGCTGGATGTCTGGAAAATGTAGATAGAATTTACGGTACACATTTATGGAGTGGTTATCCTACTGGAACTATTCATTCACGTGCGGGGGCAATCATGGCCTCTCCAGATGAATTTAGTGTCACAATTAAAGGTCGTGGCGGTCATGGTGCCAAACCTCATGAAACCATTGACCCAATAGTAATCATGGCAGAGTTCATTTTAAGTGCACAAAAAATAATTTCACGTACGATCGATCCAGTTAAACAAGCTGTACTTTCATTTGGAATGATTCAAGCAGGCACCACAGATAGCGTTATTCCTGATCAAGCATTTTGTAAAGGTACAGTTAGAACTTTCGATTCAGATATACAGAATCATGTAATGGACAAAATGGATAAGCTTTTACAAGGTTTAGCAATAGCAAATGATATTAACTATGATTTGAATTATATTAAAGGGTATTTGCCTGTCCATAATAACGAGAAAGCATATCAAGTTATTAAAGAAGCAACAAATGACTTACATGTACGCTTTAATGAATCAGATTTAATGATGATTGGAGAAGATTTTTCACATTATTTGAAAGTACGACCAGGTGCATTCTTTCTGACTGGTTGTGGTAATGAAAGTAAAGGTATTACAGCGCCACACCATAATCCCAAATTTGATATTGATGAAAAATCATTAAAATACGCTGTAGCTGTATTTTTAAAAATCATTGAATTAGAGCAAGTATTTAAAACAAATTAAGCATTTAAATTAATTGAAAGATATGAATCTGAGACATAAACTAATGAAATGCTCCCTTCAAAGTAGACATTGAAAAAATGAAAACTTTGAAGGGAGCATTTTACAATGTCCAAGACTCAACAATTTTATTTAAACAGTATTATCAGTTATAAGTTTTATTAGTCAGTCTTTCATCAATTATTGTTCTTCTAAATCGAATAGCCATTACAAAATTTACACATTAAAAAAAGACCCCTCGATTGAGGGATCTTCTTTTTATATAAAATCTAAGAAATTAGAAATTATTTAATGATTTCAGTAACAACGCCTGATCCTACAGTACGTCCACCTTCACGGATTGAGAAACGAGTACCGTCTTCAATCGCGATTGGAGCGATTAATTCTACTGTCATTTCAACGTTATCACCAGGCATTACCATTTCAGTACCTTCTGGTAAGTGAACAACACCAGTTACGTCAGTAGTACGGAAATAGAATTGTGGACGATAGTTTGAGAAGAATGGAGTGTGACGTCCACCTTCGTCTTTTGATAATACGTATACTTCTGCTTTGAATTCAGTATGTGGTGTAATTGAACCAGGAGCAGCTAATACTTGACCACGTTGTACGTCTTCACGAGCAACACCACGTAATAATGCACCAATGTTGTCACCAGCTTCAGCGTAGTCTAATAATTTACGGAACATTTCAACACCTGTAACAGTTGTTTTAGATGTGTCATGTAAACCGATGATTTCAACTTCTTCACCAACTTTGATTTGACCACGTTCAACACGGCCTGTAGCAACAGTACCACGACCAGTGATTGAGAATACGTCCTCAACTGGCATCATGAATGGTTTGTCAGAATCACGTTCTGGAGTTGGAATGTAAGTATCTACAGCTTCCATTAATTCTAAGATTTTTTCTTCGTATTGAGCATCGCCTTCTAAAGCTTTTAATGCTGAACCAGCGATTACAGGTACATCGTCACCTGGGAAGTCATATTCGCTTAATAAGTCACGAACTTCCATTTCTACTAATTCTAATAATTCTTCATCGTCAACCATGTCAACTTTGTTTAAGAATACTACTAATGCTGGTACACCAACGTTACGTGATAAAAGAATGTGTTCACGAGTTTGTGGCATTGGACCGTCAGCAGCAGATACTACTAAGATACCGCCGTCCATTTGAGCAGCACCAGTGATCATGTTTTTAACGTAGTCAGCGTGTCCTGGGCAGTCAACGTGAGCGTAGTGACGTTTGTCAGTTTGGTACTCAATGTGAGAAGTATTGATTGTGATACCACGTTCTTTTTCTTCTGGAGCGTTGTCAATCATGTCATATGATTGTGCAACTGAGTCACCATTTTTTGCTAATACAGTAGCGATTGCTGCTGTTAATGTTGTTTTACCATGGTCAACGTGACCGATAGTACCGATATTGGCATGTTCTTTAGAACGATCGAATTTTTCTTTTGCCATTATAAAATCTCTCCTATTCTAATTAAAAATAATATTTAAATTTATCTCTCATGATAGTTTCTCACCATCATGAGAAATTATTTATAGCGATGCAAAAAGAATTTTACAATTCTTTTATAATGCATTCACCCCAAAAAATCAAACTATAAAGATGATAGCTTACATTTAAGCTCACCTTGTATTTTAACCTAGGCTAGCTAGTCAAAACAAGTTATATTATTCACCTTTATTTTTCTTGATAATATCTTCAGCGATTGATTTTGGAACTTCAGCATAGTGATCGAAGTACATAGTGTAAGTACCGCGACCTTGAGTGTTTGAACGTAATGATGTTGCATAACCGAACATTTCTGAAAGTGGTACATAAGCATTAACAACTTGTGCATTACCACGAGGTTCCATACCATCAACACGTCCACGACGAGATGTTACGTCACCCATGATATCACCCATGTACTCTTCAGGCATTTCAATAGTTACTTTCATCATTGGTTCTAAGATTACAGGATCACATTTTTTAGCAGCTTCTTTAAGTGCTAATGATGCAGCAATTTTGAAGGCCATTTCAGATGAATCGACATCATGGTATGAACCATCATATAATTTAGCTTTAACATCAATTAAAGGATAACCTGCTAAGACACCATTTTCCATAGCATCTTTAAGACCAGCTTCTACTGATGGAATGTATTCACGAGGAACTACACCACCAACGATAGCGTTTTCGAATTCGAAACCTGCGCCTGTTTCGTTTGGTGTGAATTCAATGTGAACATCACCGTATTGACCACGACCGCCAGATTGACGAGAGAATTTACCTTGAACTTGTGCAGATGATTTGAATGTTTCACGATATGAAACCATTGGAGCACCTACGTTACATTCAACGTTGAATTCTTTCTTCATACGGTCTACTAAGATGTCTAAGTGAAGCTCACCCATACCACCGATGATAACTTGTCCAGTTTCTTCGTCAGTGTGTGCATGGAATGTTGGGTCTTCTTCTTGTAATTTAACTAAAGCTTGAGTCATTTTATCTTGGTCAGCTTTAGATTTTGGCTCTACTGATAAGTGAATAACTGGCTCAGGGAATTCCATTGATTCCAAGATAATGTCATTTTTCTCACCACATAAAGTATCACCAGTACCTGTATCTTTAAGACCTACCGCAGCAGCGATATCTCCAGAGTATACAGTATCGATTTCTTGACGTGAGTTAGCGTGCATTTGTAATAAACGACCTACACGTTCACGTTTACCTTTAGTAGAGTTCTTAACGTATGAACCAGATGTCATTGTACCTGAATACACACGGAAGAATGTCAATTTACCAACATAAGGGTCAGTCATAACTTTGAACGCTAATGCAGCGAATTCAGCTGAATCGTCTGCTTTCGCGATTACTTCTTCTTCAGGGTTGCTAGCACGGTGACCAATAATTGGTTTAACGTCTAGTGGTGAAGGTAAGTAATCAATTACAGCGTCAAGCATTAATTGAACACCTTTGTTTTTGAAAGCTGTACCACAAAGTACTGGGTAGAATTCTACGTTAGTAGTAGCTTGGCGGATAGCTTCTTTTAATTCAGAAACTGAAATTTCTTCGTCACCAAGATATTTTTCCATTAATTCGTCGCTAGTTTCTGCAACTGCTTCGATTAAGCTAGCACGAGCTTCTTCAGCTCTATCTAAGTGGTCTTCAGGAATTTCAATTTCTTCAATTTCAGTACCTAAATCATTTGTATATTTGAAACATTTCATTTCAACTAAGTCAATGATTGCTTCGAATTCGTCTTCCGCACCAATTGGTAATTGGATTGGAGCAGCGTTAGCTTGTAAACGATCATGTAATGTACTTACAGAGTATTCGAAGTTAGCACCTAATTTGTCCATTTTGTTTACAAATACGATACGTGGAACACCATAAGTTGTAGCCTGACGCCAAACTGTTTCAGTTTGAGGTTCAACACCTGATTGTGCATCAAGTACTGTAACTGCTCCGTCAAGTACACGTAATGAACGTTCAACTTCTACAGTGAAGTCTACGTGTCCAGGTGTATCGATAATGTTTACACGGTGACCTTCCCAAGCTGCTGTTGTTGCAGCAGATGTGATAGTAATACCACGGTCTTGTTCTTGCTCCATCCAGTCCATTTGTGAAGCACCTTCGTGTGTTTCACCAATTTTGTGGATACGGCCAGTGTAATAAAGAATACGTTCAGTCGTAGTCGTTTTACCAGCATCAATGTGAGCCATGATACCGATATTACGAGTTTTTTCTAATGAAAATTCTCTAGCCATGTATTTTTTCTCCTTCCAGTTTATATTACTGAATAAATACGATAGATATGGCGATGCCCTAAGCATGAACGCTTAATGAAAATTCATTAATATAGAACACACTCAGGGTAAAAGCTTTTATCTTACCAACGGTAGTGAGCAAATGCTTTGTTTGCTTCAGCCATTTTGTGAGTGTCCTCACGTTTCTTAACGGCACCACCTGTATTATTTGCTGCATCTAAAATTTCGTTAGCTAAACGATCTTCCATCGTTTTTTCACCACGAAGACGTGCATAGTTAACTAACCAACGTAAACCTAAAGTAGTACGACGCTCTGGACGAACTTCTACTGGTACTTGATAGTTAGAACCACCTACACGACGAGCTTTAACTTCTAATACTGGCATAATGTTGTTGATTGCTTCTTCGAATACTTCTAATGCATCACGACCACTGCGTTGTTCAACTAGGTCGAATGCTGAATAAAGAATTCTTTGTGCTGTTCCACGTTTACCATCTAACATAATTTTGTTAATTAATTTAGTTACTAACTTAGAGTTATGAATTGGATCTGGTAATACGTCTCTTTTAGGTACTGATCCTTTACGAGGCATAATGTAAATCCTCCCTTCCTTATATTAAATATTTTAAGTTTAAGATTTAATTAAAAACTAAATTCTTAGTTTTTAGGTTTCTTAGTTCCGTATAATGAACGACCTTGTCTACGTCCGTCAACACCTGAAGTATCAAGTGCTCCACGTACAATATGGTAACGCACACCTGGTAAGTCTTTTACACGTCCACCACGTACAAGTACAACACTGTGTTCTTGTAAGTTATGGCCGATACCAGGGATGTATGCGTTAATTTCGATGTTGTTTGATAAACGCACACGTGCATATTTACGTAACGCTGAGTTAGGTTTTTTAGGTGTCATTGTACCTACACGAGTACATACACCACGTTTTTGTGGTGAGTTTAAGTCAGTAAATTTTTTCTTTTTACTGTTGAAACCTTTATTTAAAGCTGGAGAATCTGATTTTTTGATTTTGCTTTGTCTTGGTTTACGTACTAATTGGTTAATAGTTGGCATGTGATATGTCCTCCTCTCTTCACTTTTTAATCCCACACATCCAGGTGGTTCATTTTTAGGTTAAATAAAATTTAGTAAGTAAAACACTTACTAATTCTCATTTAATCAATGCTACTATTGTCGCATTGACGTTAATACCTACATGTTTACCCAAAGCATGTTTGCTTTTGAAAAAAGATACAGGTATATTTTTCTGATTGATTTGGCTTAACACGCGAGTCATTAAATATACTTCAACGTCTTCAGCAATAATCAAAGATGTAACTTGATCTTTCTTTAACGCTTTAAGCGTTTCTTTAAGACCAACTACAAAATGTTGTTTGTTAAAGCGTGCAACTTTTTCCTTAGACAATAATTTATCCTCCAAAGTTCTGCTTGCATCAACCTTTAATATATTAACATTGAACAAGAGAATTCGTCAACATTAAATCAAATAATTTACATAAAAATAACAAGAGGCTAAAGCATTAGCCTCTGTTATATACTTGTTATTCCGTTACTTCAGTTTGAGATTCAACTTCTGCAACTGGTTTAGCTGTTTTTTCGTATTTTACGTCGCTATAACGTCTCATACCAGTACCAGCTGGAATTAACTTACCAATAATTACGTTTTCTTTAAGACCTAATAAGTCATCACGCTTACCTTTAATTGCTGCATCTGTAAGAACTCTTGTTGTTTCTTGGAATGATGCTGCAGATAAGAAACTTTCTGTTTCAAGTGATGCTTTAGTAATACCAAGTAATACTGGTTTAGCTGTTGCAGGACGCTTACGGTGTTTAAATGCTTCTCTATTTGCATCTGTAAAGTTATGAATATCAACTAATGAACCTGGTAATAACTTCGTATCACCTGCTTCGATAATTCTAACTTTACGTAACATTTGTCGAACCATAACCTCAACGTGTTTATCGTCGATTTCTACACCTTGCATACGGTAAACTTTTTGTACTTCTTTTAATAAGTAGCTTTCAGTCGCGTTTAATCCAGCAACAGATAAGTAATTCTTAGGTTCAATAGAACCTTCAGTTAATACTTCACCACGTTGAACTGGTTGACCGATTTCTACAATAATTCTTGAAGTACCTGAAGCAAGGTATGATCTTGTTTCATTAGCACCTTTAACAACAATTTCTTGTTGTCTATCTTTTGCTAATTTAATATCTTCTACGACACCTTCGATTTCCGTAATTACCGCTTGACCTTTAGGGTTACGTGCTTCGAAAATCTCTTGAATACGAGGAAGACCTTGTGTGATATCGCTACCTGCTACCCCACCTGTATGGAATGTACGCATTGTAAGCTGTGTACCTGGTTCACCGATAGATTGGGCTGCAATTGTACCAACTGCTTCACCAACTTCAACTTTTTCACCAGTAGCAAGGTTTTTACCGTAACATTTTTCACAAACACCATGTCGTGCGTTACAAGTAAATGCTGAGCGAATATACATTTGTTCAATACCAGCATCTGTAATTTTCTTAGCAATTTCAGGTGTAATTAATTCATCAGGACGAATGATTATTTCATCAGTTTCAGGATGACGAATTGTTTCTTTAGAATAACGACCTTCAATACGTTCGATAAATGGTTCAATCATTTCTGTACCTTCTTTAATATCAGAAACTAATAAACCTCTATCAGTACCACAGTCTTCTTCACGAACAATAACATCTTGTGCCACGTCAACAAGACGACGAGTAAGATATCCTGAGTCAGCTGTTTTAAGTGCTGTATCGGCAAGACCTTTACGTGCACCGTGAGTTGAGATGAAGTATTCAAGTACTGTTAAACCTTCACGGAATGAAGATGTGATTGGTAATTCGATAATCTTACCAGATGGTGCGGCCATCAATCCACGCATACCTGCTAACTGTGTAAAGTTAGATGCGTTACCACGGGCACCTGAATCACTCATCATGAAGATTGGGTTAGTTTTATCAAGTGATTGCATCAATTCACCTTGAATTTGATCTTTTGCATCTGTCCAAATTTCAACAACTGCATTATATCTTTCTTCTTCAGTGATTAAACCACGGTTGAATTGTTTTGTAATTCTGTCGACTAATTTTTCATGCTCATCAAGTATTTGTTGCTTATCAGGTAATACTACGATATCAGCAACACCTACTGTAATACCAGCTTTAGATGAGAATTTGAATCCTAAGTCTTTCATACGGTCTAACATCATTGATGTATCAGTGATGCTAAATCTGTTGAATACTTCTGCAATAATATTACCTAAGAATTTTTTGTTGAAAGGTTCAATTAATTCTTCATTTTCAAAGTATTCTTTTAATCCACCTTCACCTAAAGTTGTAGGATCGATGAAATATCTGTTTGGTGTCTTTCTTTCTAAGTTTTCTTGCGTAGGTTCATTAATATAAGCAAATGAATCTGGAATGATTTCATTGAATATAATTTTACCTACTGACGTAGCAAGAATCTTTTTGTTTTGTTCTTCAGTAAATGTTGGATTATTGAACGAACTTGCATGTACACCAATTCTAGTGTGTAAATGTATAAAGCCATTTGCATATGCTTTTAATACTTCATTTGTATTATTAAAGATTGCGCCTGTATTTACTGCATCTTTTCTTTCTAAAGTAAGGTAATAGTTACCAAGTACCATATCTTGTGATGGTGTAACTACAGGTTTACCATCTTTAGGGTTCAAGATGTTTTGTGCTGCTAACATCAACATTCTTGCTTCAGCTTGTGCCTCTTTTGATAAAGGAACGTGAACCGCCATTTGGTCACCGTCAAAGTCAGCGTTATAAGCTGTTGTTACAAGTGGATGTAGACGAATCGCACGACCTTCAACTAAAGTTGGTTCAAATGCTTGAATACCAAGTCTATGAAGTGTTGGTGCACGGTTAAGTAATACAGGATGTTCTCTAATTACTTCTTCCAATACGTCCCAAACTTCATCATCCATGCGTTCGATTTTACTCTTCGCATTTTTAATGTTAGTTGCAATTTCACGTTGAACTAATTCTTTCATTACGAATGGTTTAAATAGTTCAAGTGCCATTTCTTTTGGTAAACCACATTGGTACATTTTCAAGCTTGGACCTACTGCAATAACTGAACGTCCTGAATAGTCAACACGTTTACCAAGTAAGTTTTGACGGAAACGACCTTGTTTACCTTTTAACATATGAGATAAAGATTTTAATGGACGGTTACCTGGGCCAGTAACTGGACGACCACGACGACCATTATCAATTAAAGCGTCAACGGCTTCTTGTAACATACGTTTTTCGTTTTGAACGATGATACCAGGTGCACCTAAATCTAATAAACGTTTCAAACGATTATTTCGATTAATTACACGACGGTATAAATCGTTTAAGTCACTTGTTGCAAATCGTCCACCATCTAATTGAACCATTGGACGAATTTCTGGTGGGATGATTGGAAGTACATCTAAAATCATCCATGAAGGTTTGTTACCTGAATTACGGAATGATTCAACAACTTCTAAACGTTTAATTGCACGAGTAAGTCTTTGACCAGTAGCTGATTCCAACTCATCGCGTAACAATTTAAGTTCTTCGTCAAGATCAATCTCTTCAAGTAAATCTTTAATACCTTCTGCACCCATTTTTGCAACGAATTGACCTGGGTATTTATCATAATAATCTCTGAATTCAGCTTCAGATAATAAAGTTTTCTTTTCTAAACCAGTTGGACCTGGATCTACAACAACATAAGAAGCAAAGTAAATAACTTCTTCTAATGCTCTTGGTGACATGTCAAGTAATAATCCCATACGGCTTGGTATACCTTTGAAATACCAAATGTGAGAAACTGGAGCAGCAAGTTCAATGTGACCCATTCTTTCACGACGTACTTTAGATTTAGTTACTTCAACTCCACATCTGTCACAGACCATGCCTTTGTAGCGAACACGTTTGTATTTACCACAACTACATTCCCAGTCTTTTGTAGGTCCGAAAATCCTTTCACAGAATAGACCATCTTTTTCAGGTTTTAATGTACGGTAGTTGATTGTTTCAGGTTTTTTAACTTCACCAAAAGACCAAGAACGGATTTTTTCAGGTGAAGCCAATCCTATTTTCATATAATGGAAATTATTTACATCAATCAAGGAGCCTACCTCCTTCAATTTAGATTAGCTGTGCTATTTGATTGATTTGCATTTATTTAAAATGGCTTAAAGTACTAAACTGAATCATCAATAAAATTCAGCTTAGTATCTTTTTGCCTGTTTTGTAAATTGCGTATTAATCAGTAACTTCTTTTTGTGTTTCAGGAGCATCATTTTGTTGTAAATCTACTTTACGTTCTACAACATCATCGTCATCAACGTCTGTCATTTCGATTTCATTATCTTGCTCATCCATAACTTTTACATCTAAACCTAAACTTTGTAATTCTTTCATCAATACTCGGAATGATTCTGGAACACTTGGTCTAGAGATGTTTTCACCTTTAACAATAGCCTCGTATGTTTTCACACGTCCTACTGTATCATCGGATTTGTAAGTTAAGATTTCTTGTAATGTGTATGCAGCACCATATGCTTCAAGTGCCCATACCTCCATCTCACCGAAACGTTGTCCACCGAATTGCGCTTTACCTCCAAGTGGTTGTTGTGTAACAAGTGAATATGGTCCTGTTGAACGCGCATGTAATTTATCATCAACCATGTGCGCAAGTTTCAACATGTACATTACACCTACTGAAATACGGTTATCGAATGGTTCACCTGTACGTCCATCATAAAGTACAGTTTTACCATCACGAGCCATACCAGCTTCTTCAATTGTTGACCATACATCGTCATCGTTTGCGCCGTCAAATACTGGTGATGCAACGTGAATACCAAGATTTTTAGCAGCCATACCTAAGTGTAGCTCTAATACTTGTCCGATGTTCATACGAGATGGTACACCAAGAGGGTTTAACATGATATCGATCGGACGTCCGTCTGGTAAGTAAGGCATATCTTCTTCAGGAACAATCTTAGAAATGACACCTTTGTTACCATGTCGACCACACATCTTATCACCAACATGAATTTTACGTTTTTGAACGATGTATACACGTACTAATTGGTTTACACCAGGTGATAATGTATCGTCGCCTTCTTCGCGATTGAATACTTTTACATCAAGAACGATACCGCCAGCGCCGTGAGGTACACGTAATGAAGTATCTCTAACTTCACGTGCTTTTTCACCAAAGATTGCATGTAACAATCTTTCTTCGGCAGTTAACTCAGTTACACCTTTAGGCGTTACTTTACCAACTAAAATATCTCCATCTTTTACTTCTGCACCAATATAAACGATACCACGATCGTCTAAGTTCTTAAGTGCACTTTCAGAAACATTAGGAATATCTCTTGTGATTTCTTCAGGTCCTAACTTAGTATCACGTGCTTCTGATTCATACTCTTCAATATGAATAGAAGTATACACGTCATCTTTCACAAGTCTTTCACTCATGATAACGGCATCCTCATAGTTGTAACCGTCCCAAGTCATGAAACCAACTACTACGTTTCTACCTAATGCCATTTCTCCTAATTCCATAGATGGTCCATCTGCTAAAATCTCGTTATACTCAACAACATCTCCAACTGCAACGATTGGACGTTGGTTGTAACATGTACCTGAGTTTGAACGTTTAAATTTAGCTAATGGATAGCGATCTAATTCACCTTCATGCTCAACGCCGTTCTCTTCAACTAGACGACGTACAAGAATTTCATTAGATTCAACATGTTCAACACGACCTCTGTGCTTAGCTGTAATAGCTGCACCAGAATCACGTGCTGCAACGTGTTCCATACCTGTACCAACAAATGGTGCTTCTGGATTCATCAAAGGCACTGCTTGACGTTGCATGTTCGCACCCATCAATGCACGGTTTGAGTCATCATTTTCTAAGAATGGAATACATGCTGTCGCTGCTGAAACAACTTGCTTCGGCGATACATCCATATAATCCATTTTTTCTTTAGCCATAACTGTGTTGTTACCACGGAAACGACATACAACTTCATCATCCATGAAACGACCATTTTCATCTAATTTAGAGTTTGCTTGTGCTACAACATAGCTATCTTCTTCGTCAGCTGTTAAATAGTCAATTTGATCAGTGATAGCATGTGTATCTAAATCAACTTTACGATATGGTGTTTCAATAAAGCCGAATTCATTTACACGTGCATAACTTGATAATGAGTTAATCAATCCAATGTTTGGTCCCTCAGGTGTTTCAATTGGACACATACGGCCATAGTGAGAGTAGTGAACGTCACGTACTTCCATTTGAGCACGTTCACGTGTTAAACCACCAGGTCCTAATGCTGATAGACGACGTTTATGCGTTAACTCAGCTAATGGATTTGCTTGGTCCATGAATTGTGATAATTGAGAGCTACCAAAGAATTCTTTAATAGATGCAATAACAGGTCGAATATTAATTAATTGTTGAGGTGTGATAGACTCAGTATCTTGAATTGACATTCTTTCACGTACAACTCTTTCCATTCTTGATAAACCGATACGGAATTGGTTTTGTAGTAATTCACCTACAGAACGTAAACGACGGTTACCTAAATGGTCAATATCATCTGTATATCCAATACCGCTTAATAAGTTAAAGAAGTAACTCATTGAAGCAATGATATCTGCTGGTGTAATGCATTTAACTTCTGAGTCAGGGAAAGCATTACCAATTACAGTTGTCGTACGACCTTCATCATCGTTAGGAACATATACTTTAATTGATTGAATTTCTACTGGCTCGTCTATAACGCTACCATGCAATTCAAACACTTCGCTGTTTGCATTTGATTCAAGTACATCCATGATTTCGTCGATTTTACGACGATCAAGCACTGTACCTTCTTCAACTACAATTTCACCAGTTTCAGTATTTACAATTGGCTCAGCTAATTTTTGATTAAATAAACGATGTTTTAAATGTAATTTTTTGTTTGTTTTATAACGACCCACGCTTGCTAAGTCATAGCGTTTTGGATCAAAGAAACGTGAATACAATAGACTTTTAGCATTTTCAACAGTTGGTGGTTCACCTGGACGTAAACGTTCATAGATTTCTAATAACGCTTGTTCAGTGTTTTCAGTGCCGTCTTTCTCTAAAGTATTACGTAAATATTCATTGTCACCTAAAAGGTCAACAATTTCTTGGTCGCTTGAGAAACCTAATGCACGTAACAATACTGTTAATGGTAGTTTACGTGTTCTATCAATACGTACGTATACAACATCTTTAGCATCTGTTTCATATTCTAACCATGCACCACGGTTTGGAATAATTGTTGCATCATAGTTTTCACGACCATTTTTGTCGATTTTTTCATTGAAATAAACGGATGGTGAACGAACTAATTGAGATACGATTACACGTTCTGCACCATTGATAACGAACGTACCTGTATCAGTCATTAATGGGAAATCACCCATAAAGACTTCTTGTTCTTTAACTTCTCCTGTTTCTTTAATGATTAGACGCACTTTTACACGAAGAGGTGCAGCATAAGTAGCGTCACGGTTTTTAGATTCTTCTAAATCATATTTTGGTTCTCCTAAACGGTAATCCACAAACTCTAATGACAAATTACCAGTAAAATCTTCAATTGGAGAAATGTCTCTAAACATTTCGATTAAACCTTCTCTTAGGAACCACTCGTAAGATTTAGTTTGAATTTCTATTAAGTTTGGTAATTCTAATACTTCTGAAATTCTCGCGTAGTTTCTACGTTTACGATGTCTTCCATATTGGACAACTTGACCTGCCAAACAGATTCACCCCTCAAAAATTATGTGATCCGCTTTTAGCTAAATACCATAAGCATATTAATAAAAAGACAAAAAGAAAACGGCAACACTAATGATGACACCATTTTCGATTCTATATTTATTCTTAATTAACTTATCTATTTAACGTAAAAGTACACACTTATTGAACATAAATTTTTACATTATATAACTATAACAGAATATCCATTTCATTTCAAGCTTTTATACTTCTCAGAATGTAATATCCTTTATCTTTATTTACCACTTCTACATTTCCAAAAAGTTCATTCATTCTTTTCTTTGCAGATGGCATACCTTGCTTCTTCTGAATTACAACGAATAGTTCACCGTTCGAGTCTAATCTATGTAATGCTTGCTCGAATATACGATGCACGGTTTCTTTCCCTGCTCTTATTGGTGGATTGGTTAAAATAAAATCAAAACTTTTGTCTTCCACAGCAGACAAAGCATCACTTTCCTTTACGATCGCATTATCAATACCATTTATTTTTTTGTTTTTTTCAACTAAGGCTAGCGCTCTGTGATTAACATCTAGCATTGTAATTGAATGATGTGGTGATACTTTAGCAATCATCAAACCAATTGGTCCGTAACCACAACCAACATCGGCAATTCGCTTACTTGGACCAGGTGGATGCGCTTTTAAAAAAGTTTGAACAAGAACATCTGAACCATAATCTACTTTATCTTTCGAAAACACTCCATTATCAGTTATTAAATCAATTTTATGATGGTTTAATTGATATTGAATACGTTGTTCATTGCTAATTACACTTGGATCTTCATCGTAATAATGACTCATTATTCCACCTCATCTTCACTTTGTAACTCGTCATTATAATTATAACATTTCACTCAGTCTTTAAATGAATAAAACCCCGTTATCAAAATAACGGGGTTTTAACTTCTCAAAGAATCATTATATTATAGCAATACTTGCTATAAAACTTTGATTATTAAGTTTAAGATACTTGAATTATTTTAATTCTACAGTAGCTCCAACTTCTTCTAATTGTTCTTTAAGTTTTTCAGCTTCTTCTTTAGGTAAAGCTTCTTTGATTACTTTAGGAGCTCCGTCTACTAATTCTTTAGCATCTTTTAATCCTAAACCAGTTGCTTCTTTAACAGCTTTAACAACTTTGATTTTAGATGAACCAGCTGAAGTTAACTCAACGTCAAATTCAGTTTTTTCTGCTGCAGCGTCAGCGCCACCAGCTGCACCTGCTACTGCTACTGGAGCAGCTGCAGTTACACCAAATTCTTCTTCAATTGCTTTTACTAAGTCGTTTAATTCTAATACTGACATTTCTTTAATCGCTTCAATGATTTGTTCATGATTAGCCATTTTATAATTCCTCCATTATTTTTAATTTTTTTACGCTAAAAATTATTCAGCGCTTTCTTCTTTTTGTTCTCCAATAGCTTTAACCGCATAAGCGAAGTTGCGTACAGGAGCTTGTAATACTGATAAAAGCATAGATACAAGACCATCGTGTGAAGGTAATGAACCAACAGTTTTAACTTCTTCTGCTGTAATAACATTGCCTTCCATAACGCCTGATTTAATTTCTAATGCTTCATGATCTTTAGCAAATCCAGAAATTACTTTCGCTGCAGCTACAGCATCTTCACTTGAAGTTGCAATAGCAGTAGGACCTGTTAAGAATTCATCTAAGCCTTCGATACCAGCTTTTTCAGCTGCACGACGTACCATAGTGTTTTTGTATACTTTATACTCAACACCAGCTTCACGTAATTGTGAACGTAAGTCAGTAACTTCAGCTACTGTTAATCCACGGTAGTCAACGATTACTGTTGAAACTGAATTTGATAGTACCTCAGCAATTTCATCAACTAGTTGTTTTTTAGCTTCAATGATAGCAGACATTCAGACACCTCCATTTAAATTTTTGGTGCTTTTTTTAAAATTAATAAAAAAAGCACTTTCTACCCACGGCAAAAAGTGCTTGAAAGATCATAGATCATCACGTTCAAGTCAATTTTAGCCTCGGCAGGATAAATTTTAAGTTATAAATAACTCCTACTGTCTTAGGTAAAATAATCACAATAAGTAATATAACTTGGAAATTACTTATTGTCAATATATTTTTACAGACTGAAAGATATTTCTTTCAGCCTGTAATTGTTTATATTATTTATTATTTGAAACTTGCAGTATCAATTTTAACTCCAGGACCCATTGTTGTAGTTACAGCAACAGATTTGAAGTATGTACCTTTAGCAGATGATGGTTTAGCTTTAGCTAATACATCTTGTAAAGTATTGAAGTTTTCAATTAATTGTTCATCAGTAAATGAAACTTTACCAATTGATGCATGTACGATACCAGCTTTTTCAGCACGATATTCTACTTTACCAGCTTTGATTTCTTCAACAGCTTTTTTAACATCCATTGTTACAGTTCCAGTTTTAGGGTTTGGCATTAAACCTTTTGGTCCTAATACACGACCTAATTTACCAACTTCACCCATCATGTCTGGTGTAGCAACTACTACATCGAAGTCGAACCAACCTTGTTGGATTTTTTGAACGTATTCTGCTTCACCTACATAGTCAGCACCTGCTGCTTCAGCTTCAGCAATTTTGTCACCTTTAGCGAATACTAATACACTTTGTGATTTACCAGTTCCGTTTGGTAATACAACTGCACCACGGATTTGTTGGTCATTTTTACGTGTATCAATTCCTAAACGGAATGCAACTTCAACAGAAGCGTCAAAGTTAGCAATGCTTGTTTCTTTAGCTAATTTAATTGCTTCTTCAACACTGTAGTGCTGAGTACGGTCAACTTTACTAGCTGCTTCTTGATACTTTTTACCTTTTTTAGCCATTTATAGTTCCTCCTTTAGTGGTTTTAGCGGAATTTCCTCCCACATTACTTGCTATATGCAAGTTAAGAGCAGACAACAGAAGAATTAATCTTATGAATAAATCAATCATTAATCTAGTCATTCAGATTATATTTATAATTCATCATTATTATCTCTGTTATCTGCTTCATCGTTTAAATCATGTAATCAAATTTAATATTCGTAAAATTATTCTACAACGATACCCATACTACGTGCAGTACCTTCGATAATACGCATAGCTGCTTCTTCGTCAGCAGCGTTTAAGTCTTGCATTTTGCTGTTAGCAATTTCGCGTACTTGATCTTTAGTTACTGTAGCAACTTTAGTTTTGTTTGGTTCGCCTGAACCTTTTTCAATACCAGCTGCTTTTTTAAGTAATACTGGAGCCGGTGGAGTTTTTGTAATAAATGTAAATGAACGATCTTCATAAACACTGATTTCTACCGGAATAATTAAACCTGCTTGATCTTGAGTACGTGCATTGAACTCTTTACAGAATCCCATGATGTTCACACCTGCTTGACCTAATGCTGGACCAACTGGTGGTGCTGGATTCGCTTTACCTGCAGGAATTTGTAATTTAACAACTTTATCTACTTTTTTAGCCACGATGTGCACCTCCTTGATATCGTGATGTGGTCACAGGGCTCAGTTTTGCCCTCCCACTCTTAACATTTCGTGACGAAATGGGCGCTCTAAAAGCGCGACCACATAATTTTAACACTTTTCTAATTAAAAAATCAATACTCTTTTTTATCTTTTGGTTAGTTTAATAACTTTAATTGTTAATTAAAGCTTTTCTATTTGATCGAATTCAACTTCTACTGGTGTTTCTCGGCCAAACATATCTACTAATACTGTTAGCTTAAACTTATCTGTTTCAATTTCTTGAACTTCACCAACTTGATTCGCAAATGGACCTGATTTAATACGAACTTGCTCGCCAACTTCGAGTTCAACATCGATAGTCTTTTCTTTAAGACCCATTTGTTTTAAGATGAAGCGAACTTCTTCTGGTAACAATGGATTTGGCTTAGACCCTGCACCTGCAGAACCTACAAAACCAGTAACACCTGGTGTATTTCTTACCACATACCATGATTCATCTGTCATGATTAATTCCACTAAAACATATCCAGGGAATGTTTTTTTAACAGTCGTTTTAGCTTTGCCATCTTTTACTTGAGTTTCTTCTTCTTCCGGTATGACTACTCTAAAGATTTGTTCAGTCATATTCATAGATTCTACTCTTTTTTCTAAATTCTTTTTAACTTTATTTTCATATCCAGAATATGTATGCACTGCATACCAACGCTTTGCGCCAACTTCTTCAGACATGTCTTCACTCCTCTAACCAAATAATAAATTTTTCAATGCTGTAATTCCTAAATCTAAGGCATAGAAAAAGACTAAGAAGAATATAACAGTAGAAACTACAATTACAGTATATTTAAATAGCTCTTCTTTCGTCGGCCAACTTGTTTTTTCCATTTCAGACTTAACGCCTTTAAAGAAACTTTCTTTTTTAGCCATCTGCTCAACCTCCAAATCCTTTGAACATATTATCAAAGTATTATTTCGAATGTATTTATTTCGATTCTTTATGAATTGTGTGCGCGTTACATTTTGGACAATATTTCTTTAAGGTTAATCTTGTTGCCGAGCCTTCTTGCTTAGGAACATTATAATTTCTATTGCCACAAGCTTCACAATTTAAAGGTATTTTTCTCACAATAATTCACCTTTATTCATTATAATACCAGTATACTATACATAAAATTTATAACAAATGTCAAACCATCAGTAAGTAACACGTTCTAATTCAATTCACGTCCTAAGGCGCTTTTCAAATCATTTTGAAATAACGTTTTATTTTATTTTTACATCGTTGTATGGCATTATAAATCACTTTCTCTTTTACATGCATCAGTTGAGCAATTTCTCTCGGCTTATATTGTTCACACATTAAATACATGACATCTTTTTCAAATACACTCAAATACTTAAACTGACGAATCAACTCTTTAATTGCTAATTTATTCAAATAATTGTTTTCAACATCATAACGCTTTATTGCACATGGATACGTAACTCTATATTCATTAATCAAATTATCCATTCTTTTATTTGTAGCTAAATATTTTCTCAAATAATCATACTTTACAGACGTAATTAAACATTGAACATAATTTGTGAAAGGCTGCTCTCCACTAAAATCAAATGTTTGGACCGACCTATACATCCGTATAAGTATTTCTTGATATAAGTCTTCTAAATCATAATGATTAAATCCAAATGTTTTGATGCGTCGAATAATTAATGGTTGTAGATCCATTACTAACTTTTCGAAGTCTTTATCATTTATTGCATTGTTACGTTTGATTGTACTGTCTTGAGTTGTCAAATCGTATTTCAAATATTAAACTAACCCCTTCTATCTAAAATTTAAGGTTAGTTTAATATTGTTACATTCAAAATTTCAAGATGACGGAAATGTCATTTCTTATGATGTCCTCTTCGTATTTTTTCAAATTCTACAAGGATTTCAGAAGATAACGGAATTCGAGTTCTTGGCTTGTTTTCACTTATATCATCTAATGATTTACTCACATCAATTTCATTTTCTTTTAAATCTCTCCACATTTCGCGAGATGATATTCTATATGCACCTGATCCAAAGATAGCATGTTGCTCACTCATATCACTTGTTACAACTGTAATATGCTTAGTATGCTTGTCATAAAGTTCATAAACATAACGTTCTATGAAACTATCAGCTGTTTCTTTTTCCTTGGTAAAAATCGTTTTAACGCCATGATACATGTATTCTCTTTCAACACCCGATTGGTCATAAGCATCGAAAACACAAATAATTTCATCTGAAATAACTGCATTATAATTTGCAATTGCATCTATTAATTGCATTCTAGCTTCTTCTAAATTCTCTTTTGCAATGGCGCTTAGCGTTGGTGATTGTCCTATCATATTGTATCCATCAATGATTAAGTAACGTTCTTTCATTATATTTCTCCAACATCATGTCTTTTTCGAAATACTTCGTACATCATTAAACTTGCTGCAACCGAAGCATTCAAACTGTTTACATGTCCAACCATTGGAATCTTAATATAAAAATCGCATTTATCACTTACTAGGCGACTCATACCCTGTCCTTCGCTACCAATTACAATAGCCAATGACATGTCCGCTTCTAGATTTCTATAATCTGTTGCATTATTAGCTTCAGTGCCAGCTACCCAAAAGCCATTATCTTTTAGTTCATCGATAGTTTTAGCTAAATTTGTCACTCGAATAACTGGTACATGTTCAATTGCACCTGTTGAGGCTTTTGCAACTGTTTGCGTTAGTGTAACTGAACGACGTTTAGGAATAATAACACCATCAACTCCCGTTGCATCGGCTGTTCTTAAAATTGATCCCAAGTTATGCGGGTCTTCTAAGCCGTCTAATATAAGTACTGTCGATAAACCTTCTTTTTCTTTTTGCTGTTTTAAAAATTGATCGAAGTCAGCATATTCATATGGTGCAATAAGCGCTGCAACACCCTGATGTGGTGCATTTGCTAAAAAATCTAATTTAGATTTTGGTACAGTTTGAACAATGATTTTTTGATCTTTTGCATTTTTTAAAATTTCATTAATTTGTTGCTTTTTAATACCTTCTTGAATCAATATCTTATTTATCGGATGCCCAGTAATAATCGCTTCTCTAACAGCATGCCTACCAACAATAACCGTATCTTCCACATCGTCACTACCTTTCGTTTACTATTGTTATTATTTTATTTAATAATGCCTCTAATCGTTCTTCTCTTTTTTCTAAATAAAGAAAACCTATCACTGCTTCTATCGCTGAACTTTTACGATATGTTTGAACATCAGTGTTTTTAGCTTTAGTATGACTTTTCGCGTTACGCCCTCGCTTCAAAATATCCATTTCTTCGTCTGTAAACCATTCTTGCTCCATTAAATATTCTAACGTTTGCGCCTGACTTTTGGCAGATACATATTTTTTAGACATTTGATGTAGTTTATTAGGCTTACTTTTAAGCTTTAAAACGATATAGGTACGTACATATTGATCTAAGACTGCGTCTCCCATATATGCTAAGGTCAATGGATTCAATAATTTAATGTGATTATCTTGTTGATTATCCACGTTTAAATCTAACCCCTTGAGGTGTGTCTTCTAATATAATGTTTTGTGATTTCAGCATGTCTCGAATTTCATCTGCTCGTGCAAAATCTTTGTTTTTCCTTGCTTCATTACGCTCTTCGATTAATTTTTCAACATCTTCATCCAATAATTCATCTGCATTTTTAGATTTTAACGGTACACCTAAAACATCGCTGAAAATTTGATAAACTGCTTTAAATTTATCAATTACTTCTGTTGATGTTGTGTTCTCTAGTACATATTTATTCGCAAGTTTTGCTAAATCATACCAAGCTGTAATTGCATTAGCTGTATTAAAATCATCATTCATAACTGTTTCAAAACGATTTAAAATCGCATCAATTTGATCAATATATGTCTGTTGATTTTCAATATTAGTAGCAATTTGTGCGCGCTCTTCAATTAATTGATAACTATTGCGAATACGCTCTAGTCCACTACGTGCTGATTCTACCAATTCTAGATTATAGTTAATTGGGCTTCTATAATGTACGCTAATCATAAAGAATCTTAGTACATCTGGATCAACTTCTTTAATAATATCGTGAACTAAAATAAAGTTGCCTAGTGATTTACTCATTTTTTCATTATCAATATTAATGAAACCATTATGCATCCAATAATTAGCAAATGGCGCATGATTATGTGCTTCTGATTGTGCTATTTCATTTTCATGATGTGGAAATTGTAAATCTGAACCACCCGCATGTATATCAATTGTAGGTCCTAGCTCATGAAATGCCATTACAGAACATTCTATATGCCATCCTGGTCTACCTTCACCAAATGGGCTATCCCAACTAATCTCGCCAGGCTTCGCTTTTTTCCACAATGTAAAATCAAGTGCATCTTCTTTATGCTCTCCTGCATCTATACGAGCACCCACTTTTAAGTCATCTATGGATTGATGACTTAATTTACCATAACCTTCAAATTTACGTGTTCTAAAGTAAACATCGCCACCACTTTCATATGCATAACCTCGATCCACCAAATCTTTAATAAATTGAATAATGTCATCCATATGGTCCATTACCCTTGGATTTGAAGTCGCTTTTCTAACATTTAACGCACCAACATCTTCATGAAAAGCAGCGATATATTTTTCTGCAATTTCGGGAACAGACTGATTTAATTCTTGAGAACGTTTAATTAATTTATCATCTACGTCTGTAAAATTTGATACATATTCTACATTATATCCTTGGTATTCAAAGTAACGTCTCACTACGTCATAATTAATTGCTGGTCTTGCGTTACCAATATGAATGTAGTTATATACAGTAGGACCACATACATACATTTTTACTTTCCCTGGTTCTATAGGCTTGAACACTTCTTTTTGACGTGTAAGCGTATTATATAATGTAATCATCTTGAATCTCTCCATTCCTAGTCTTTTCAAGTTGTCGTTCTAAATGCTTAATTTGTTCATAAATTGGATCAGGTAGATGGCGATGATCAAATGTTTTTCCAACTCGAACACCATCTTGCTTAACAATATGTCCTGGTATACCAACAACCGTTGAATAACTTGGAACTGATTGTAAAACAACTGAATTTGCACCAATATTTACATTTGAATTTATTTTAATATTTCCTAAAACTTTCGCACCGGCTGCTATTAAAACATTGTCTCCTATATCTGGGTGTCTTTTCCCTCTTTCTTTCCCTGTCCCACCAAGTGTCACGCCTTGATAGATTGTCACATTATCACCAATTGTACATGTTTCTCCTATTACAACGCCCATACCATGATCTATAAATAGACGCTTTCCAATTTTAGCACCTGGATGGATTTCTATACCTGTGAAAAATCTTGAAATTTGAGATATCGCGCGTGCTGCAACATATTTTTTTTGGTTGTATAACTTATGTGCAATCAAATGACTCCAAACTGCATGTAAACCTGCATACGTTGTAATGACTTCTAATGTTGAACGTGCCGCTGGATCCTGCTCAAATACCATTTTTATATCGTCTCTCATTCTTTTTAACAAGATCATTTCCTCCTCAATGATTGAACTACGTAAATACATAATTGAAGTACCTGCGAAATTAAATATCAAAAAAGCACCACTAACATACAAATTGTATTGTTAGAGGCGCTTCCGCACGGTTCCACTCTGAATTTAGCGAATAACATTAATAATATTGCGGGCGCTTCCAAATTATCAAGGAAACTAAGTCAACTTAATGCTCATCACTCTCATTATATATTTAATTCATTTTACGAAGGTGCATTCATTAATTTCTACGTTGTACTCACAGCAACCGTACACTCTCTGCATCGTATAAATTTAATTACTAATCCTTCGTTTTATATAAAATACTTTATTCATATTGTTGTAATTTGTTAATACAACTTTATCATATGTGGTTACGTTATAAAATTCAAGTATATACTACCTTGATCTTGTCTATTTCATTACTTATATTGTTTTAAACGGTTTAGCACTTTTTCTTTACCAAGTACTTCAATTGTATTTGGTAATTCAGGACCATGCATTTGGCCTGTTACAGCAACACGAATAGGCATAAATAATTGCTTGCCTTTTATTCCTGTTTCTTTTTGAACTTCTTTAATTGTCTTTTTAATTTCAGCCGCTTCAAATGGTTCAAGTGCTTCTAATTTACTGAATAAGTGCGTCATTAACTCTGGTACTTGCTCTCCATTAATCACTTGTTGTTCTTCTTCACCAAGAGCTGGCATTTCTTTAAAGAACATTTCTGATAAAGGTACAATTTCACCGGCATAACTCATTTCTTTTTGATAAAGCGCAATTAATTTGCGTCCCCAAGATAAATCCTCTTCTGACGGCACCTCAGGAATCAAATTTGCTTTAATTAAATGAGGTAATGCTAATTGGAATACTGTTTCAGTATCTTTTTGTTTCATATATTGGTTATTAACCCATGCTAATTTTTGCTTATCGAAAAATGCTGGTGATTTTGACAAACGCTTTTCATCAAAGATTTTGATAAATTCTTCTTTAGAAAAGATTTCTTCTTCACCTTCAGGAGACCAACCTAATAACGCAATAAAATTAAATAACGCTTCAGGTAAATAACCTAAGTCACGATATTGCTCAATAAATTGTAAAATTTGCCCATCACGTTTACTTAACTTTTTACGTTCTTCATTAACAATTAATGACATATGACCAAAACGAGGTGGCTCCCAGCCAAATGCTTCATAAATCATAATTTGTTTAGGCGTGTTTGAAATATGATCATCACCACGAATTACATCTGAAATTTGCATGTAATGATCATCTATAGCTACTGCAAAATTGTACGTTGGAATGCCATCTTTTTTTACGATAACCCAGTCACCAATACCATTTGAATCAAATGAAATATTTCCTTTTACCATATCATCAAATGAATACGTTTGGTTTTGAGGTACTCGGAAACGAATTGATGGTTGGCGTCCTTCTGCTTCAAATTGTTGACGTTGTTCTTCAGTCAAATGCGCATGTTGTCCACCATAGCGAGGCATTTCACCACGAGCGATTTGTGCTTCACGTTCAGCTTCTAATTCTTCTTCTGTCATATAGCATTTATATGCTTTATCTTCTGCTAGTAACTGATCTATTAATGGTTGGTAGATATGTTGACGTTCAGATTGACGATATGGTCCGTAGCCATTGTCTTTATCTACAGACTCATCCCAATCTAATCCTAACCATTTAAGATTATCAAATTGTGATGTTTCTCCATCTTCTAAATTACGTTTTTTATCAGTATCTTCAATTCGAATCACAAAATCTCCGTTGTAATGTTTAGCATACAAGTAATTGAATAATGCTGTTCTTGCATTACCAATATGAAGATAACCAGTTGGACTTGGTGCATATCTTACTCTTATACGATCGCTCATTTTTTTCACTCCTAAATTAAATATCAGATTTTCAAGTTAGTTCATATAAATTGTTCATTTGCTATCTTCGACCGTCATAACAAATGTCTAACTCGTCTTATTGTTAAAACGAAACAATGCTTTTTAACATGACCTTAAAATAATTTCATTGTTTAATCATAACATAATTCCCTGGGTAATATGCTTAAATTTTAAATAGAAAGCAGTTGTTTTTTCAACACTTTAAAAAAGCTATCCCTAAGAATCAAGACTGCACTACATAAACATTTCAACGACTTAAAAATGAATATTATGTACTGTGAAATTAAACTTCAAATTAACTATTCAAATACGTTAAAATTGATTCTAATTTTGTATGTCTTGATTGCTATAAGAATAACTTTATTAATATCTAAAATTTAACACTTAATGAACTTGTTTCAATGATATATTAGCACTATTTGCATTTTTTGATAACTGATATGTTTTGCATTTATTTATAGTTATACTTCAAATTACAAACTTCGCCATTTCATATACCTTTTAATATCTATTTTGTTTTCGTCAACTACAGTTTTTATAATGATACTGTATCTTCGATTTTTTTAGCAAAAACAATTCTTCCTGAAGATGTTTGCAATAAGCTGACTACTTCTAAATTGACATGACTGCCAATAAGATTTTTAGCATTATCAACAACCACCATCGTACCATCATCTAGATATCCTACTGCCTGACCAGGCTCCTTACCCATTTTTGTCAGTAAAATATGCAGTTGATCACCTTGATGTACATTAGGTTTGATTGCTTCTGATAAATCATTAACATTTAATGCTTTAATACCATGTACATGACAAACTTTATTTAGGTTGAAATCTGTCGTTATAATACTTGCATGATATTGTTTTGCTAGTTTTAATAACATCGTATCAATATCACTATGTGTTTTAGTTGGATGTATAACCTTTGTAGGATAGTCTAAATCATACAATTCATTTAAAATATCTAAGCCTCTTTTACCCTTTTCACGTTTAACACTGTCATTTGAATCTGCAACAATTTGTAATTCATTAATAACACCTTGTGGAATTAAAATATTGCCATCGATAAAACCGCAACGAATGACTTCTAAAATACGACCATCAATAATTGCGCTTGTGTCGATAATTTTTGGCGTAGCACTTTTAGTATGTTGTGACATGGAACGCGCTATATTCTCAGGTAAAAACATTAACATTTCATCTCGTTTTTTAAGGCCAAATTGGAAACCGAAATAACATAGTAATATCGTAATTATGACAGGAATGAAATGATTAAAAATAGAGTTACCAATTGATTCTAATATAAACGACACCATAACAGAAATAAGTAATCCGATTATTAAACCTATTGTTGCGAATAGTATTTCAACAGCACTTCTACGCATAATAAAATGTTCTAAACCTTTTATAGCGTTAGTAACTCGTCTAATAAATACACCAAAAATTAAGAACATAAAAATACTACCGATAATGCCATCTACATAGTGATTTTTTAAAAAGCTGGAGTTTTGTAATCCAAGATCATTTGCAATTTCAGGAATAATAATTATTCCTAATGCGCTCCCAATAATTAAGTAAATAATAATAACCATTAGTTTAACGATATTCACACAATGTCCTCCTTTCTTGATGTTTTATGAATGAAGAGCAAATGACAATGCTTCATGTACAGTAGTTACACCTATTACTTGTATACCTTCAGGATATGTCCATCCGCCTATATTATTTTTAGGAATAATTACACGTTTGAAACCTAGTTTTGCAGCCTCTTGCACGCGTTGTTCTATCCGAGATACACGACGTACCTCACCCGTTAAACCAACTTCTCCAATATAGCAATCTAATCCGTCGACAGCTTTATCTTTAAAGCTAGATGCAGTTGCTACAATTACACTTAAATCAACTGCTGGCTCCGTTAACTTTACACCGCCAGCTACTTTGATATAAGCATCTTGTTGTTGTAATAGATAATTTTCTTTCTTTTCCAAAACAGCCATCAACAAACTTAATCGATTATGATCAATCCCTGTTGCCATTCGTCTCGGATTGTTAAAAGTCGTTGGAGTTACCAGCGCTTGAACTTCTATTAAAAGTGGTCTGGTTCCCTCCATGGTTGCAACAATTGTTGAACCTGGAACATTTGTTGAACGTTCTTCTAAAAACATTTCAGATGGATTATTTACACCTTTTAATCCACTTTGCTTCATTTCGAAGATTCCCATTTCATTCGTTGAACCAAAACGGTTTTTAACAGCTCGCAAAATTCGATATGCGTGGTGTTCATCGCCTTCAAAATAAAGCACAGTATCAACCATGTGTTCTAGCAATCTTGGGCCAGCAATTTGACCTTCTTTCGTTACATGACCCACTATAAAAGTTGCAATGTTCATTTGTTTAGCAATATTCATTAAACTTTGTGTACTTTCACGAACTTGTGAAACAGAACCTGGCGCAGAGCTGATTTCAGGATGATATATTGTTTGAATCGAATCCACTACTAATAAATCAGGTTGTTCTTCTTTTACTGTTTGATAAATAACTTCAAGATCTGTTTCAGCTAATACTTGCAATTCACTTGAATCTTCATCTAATCGCTCTGCACGTAATTTAGTCTGACTAAGCGATTCTTCTCCAGTAATATATAGTACTTTTTTCTTTTGAGATAACGATGCACAAATTTGTAAAAGTAACGTTGACTTACCAATACCTGGATCCCCACCAATAAGTACTAACGATCCGCTCACAATACCTCCACCTAATACACGGTTGAATTCTGCTGAATCTGTTAACACTCTCGGCGTTGTTTCATGTTTAATACTATTTAATTTTTGTACTTTACCTGCTAATTCCTTGGTTTTAACTCCATGTTTAGGATTGGCTGCTTTTTCAACAATTTCCTCCATTTGATTCCAAGCGCCACAATTAGGACATTTCCCCATCCATTTAGGAGATTGATAACCACAAGCCATACATTCAAAAATCACTTTTTTCTTGGCCAAAATTGCACCTCCACTTTCCTTTGAACAAATCTATTTTAAACGCACATTCCCATTATGACAAATTAAATGTGAGTTACATTTGTTTGTATTTTAACATGACTACTAACGCAAACTGTTTTACCAGATTTATTTTTTATGAATATTATAAAATAAACTTACATCATGTTGATAGTCGGTATCTTTCAAAGATAAAATCTTAATAATTTCTTAGTAAACTCTTTTCTCTAGATTTATCACAATATTATATAGACCTATTTTATTTTGACGTAAGTTGCTAGTATCTTCAAACAAAAAACCTTTATAAAAATTCATACCTTTATGCTATCGCTGTAGGCTCATTAACTTGTTACATATAATTCTTAACTATCCTTTGATGATTGTTTTATAGATTGTTTCGTTGATGGATACTTTCACGAATTTCTATAGTTCAATGCTACTAAAAAAACAGCCCAAAACTTTAATTTGTTTTGGACTGTTTTATAATTATGCTTGCGATGGTGTTTTAGTTTCTGAAGTTTGTTCAGCAATGTCATATTTAAACTCTTTACCATCATGATCTACTGTAACTTTCTTACCTTCAATTTGATTACCATCTAATATTAATTCACTTAAATTATCTTCGATAGTTTTTTGTATCGCTCTAATTAATGGTCTTGCACCATATTCTGGATCATATCCTTCTTCTGCGATTTTGTCTTTCGCTTTATCAGTAACAATAATATTTATGTTTTGTTCAGATAATCGATTTGTTAATTTATTAACCATCATTGTTACAATTTCTTTTAATTCTTCTTTTGTTAGTTTATGGAATACAATGATATCATCTACACGGTTTAAAAATTCTGGACGGAATGAATTTTTTAATTCTTTTAACATCGTTTTTCGAATTGTTTCATAATCTTGTCCATCACTTGAACCACCGAATCCAGCAAATCGTTGATCTTGTAATTCTTGTGCCCCAACGTTTGATGTCATTATGATAATTGTATTTCTGAAATCAACTGTACGTCCTTTTGTATCTGTCAAATGTCCATCATCTAAAACTTGTAATAGAATATTAAATACATCTGGATGAGCTTTTTCAATTTCATCAAATAAAATTACAGAATATGGTTTACGTCTAACTTTTTCAGTTAATTGTCCACCATCATCATGACCAACATATCCTGGAGGAGCACCAACTAATCGGCTCACTGCGTGTTTTTCCATAAATTCACTCATGTCTACACGGATCATCGCATCATCATCGCCAAACATTGATTCAGCTAAAGCTCTAGCTAATTCAGTTTTACCAACACCAGTTGGTCCAAGGAAGATAAAGCTACCAATTGGTCGTTTAGGATCTTTTAACCCTGCACGGGCACGTCTAACCGCTTTACTGATTGAATTAACAGCATCTTTTTGCCCAATAACTCTCTCATGTAATGTATCTTCTAGACTAAGAAGTTTTTCAGATTCTGTTTCATTGATTTTAGTTAATGGGATACCTGTCCATCCTGCAATAACTTCAGCAATATCTTCTTCTGACAATGAAGTTGACATGCCATTTTGTGCATTCTTCCATTCATTTTTAGCTTCTTCATATTGCTTTTCAAGTTTTGTTTGTTTATCACGCAGGTTAGCAGCATTTTCAAACTCTTGAGCATGTACTGCAGCATCTTTTTCATTTTTAACTTTTTCAATTTCTTGTTCAATTTCTTTTAAATTATTAGGTGTCGTATGACTCTTAAGTCTTACTTTAGAACTTGCTTCATCAATTAAATCAATTGCTTTATCTGGTAAGAAACGATCTGAAACGTATCTGTTACTTAATTTAACAGCTGCTTCAATAGCTTCGTCTGAAATATTAATACGATGGTGTGCTTCGTAACGATCTCTTAATCCTTTTAAAATAGCAACTGTATCTACTACTGAAGGTTCATCAACTTGTACAGGTTGGAAACGACGTTCTAAAGCCGCGTCTTTTTCAATATTTTTGCGATATTCATCTAATGTAGTAGCACCAATACATTGTAATTCACCACGTGCTAATGCCGGTTTCAAAATATTCGAAGCATCGATAGCACCTTCAGCACCACCAGCACCAACTAAAGTATGCAACTCATCAATAAATAGGATGACATTACCTGCTTGTTGGATTTCTTCCATAACCTTTTTCAGACGCTCTTCAAATTCACCACGATATTTAGTACCTGCAACTACTGTTCCCATATCTAAAGACATAACACGCTTATCTTTTAATGTCTCTGGTACCTCATTATTCACTATGGCTTGCGCTAAACCTTCAGCAATAGCAGTTTTACCAACACCTGGCTCTCCAATAAGTACAGGATTGTTTTTCGTACGTCTACTTAATACTTCAATTACACGTGTAATTTCTTTATCACGTCCTATAACAGGATCTAATGTACCGTCTTTGGCAATGACTGTTAAGTCACGAGCTAAACTATCTAAAGTTGGAGTATTATTTGACTTACTAGCTTGTGCATTTTTATTACTCATTTCAGGGTTTCCTAAAGCTTTCACAACTTGTGCACGTGCTTTAGTAATATTTAAATCTAGATTTGCAAAAACTCTTGCTGCAACACCTTCATTTTCACGAATCAAGCCTAATAAAATATGTTCCGTTCCAACAAAATTGTGATGTAATTTTCTAGCTTCATCCATCGATAATTCAATAACTTTTTTAGCTCTAGGTGTATAATGCAATGTACCAACATGATCTTGACCATGTCCGATTAATTTTTCAACTTCTTCAATTACTTTATCTTCAGTGATATTAAAACTTTCTAATACTTTTGCAGCAATTCCTTCAGGTTCTTTCATTAATCCCAATAATAGGTGTTCTGTTCCTATATTTGAATGATTTAAACGAATTGCTTCTTCTTGTGCATGTGCTAATACGCGCTGTGCACGCTCAGTTAATCTACCAAATAACATAAATAATGACCTCCTACTTTATATGTTCTCTTAGTATATCTGCTCGTTTTTCTTTTACAGATTTGTCATCTTCTTCATCTAATAAAAATGGTGACTGTATAGCTACCATCAATTCATTAAATTTAAAGTTTTGTAATTCAATGTAATTTAAATCTATACCAAGTTTAACTTCGCTTAATCTATAAGAAGCCTCTTCCATAGTTATCATTCTACAGTTTTGTAAAATACCTAGCGAGCGAAAAACACGGTCTTGTGTTTCTAATTGATTATAAGTGTCTAACTTTTGTCGTATTTGTTTTTCTTCATGAATGATTTGATTAACAACTTCTGTTAATGTTTCTATGATTTCTAACTCAGATTTACCAAGTGTAAGTTGGTTGGATACTTGATAAGTATGTCCATAAACTTGCGAACCTTCACCGTAAATACCTCTGATTGTATATCCAAAACGATTAATGGTTTGAGCAATCCGTGTCATTCTTTTCATAATAGATAGACCTGGTAAATGTAGCATCACGCTTGCTCTCATACCAGTACCTATATTGGTAGGACATGTAGTTAAATAACCAAGTTGTTCATCATAACTTATATCAAGGCTTCGATCTAATTCATCATCAATTGATGAAGCTTGATTATATAAAGCCTGTAATGTCGTGTCAGTTCCCATAGCTTGAATACGAATATGGTCCTCTTCATTTATCATGACACTTAAAGATTCATCATCATTCACTAATACTGCGGCTGCTGGTTGTTTTATTAGTTCAGGACTAATCAAATGCTTTGCAACCATTTTCATTTTACTTTGTTGATCCATTTGATCAAGACGCATTAATTCAAAATTTGGCAAGGCATCTTGTACCTCATTTATAACTCTAAATCCATCATTTTCAGTAGCATACATTAGTGGATGCACATGATTTTCTAAATTACGCGCTAACCGAATTCTAGAAGACATAACAATTGGTGTTTCTTCATTACTTTTCATCCATTGGCTGATATTATCATGAATATTATGCGTCATCATGTTGCACCTCACTCTCAGCTTTTAGTGCTTTAATTTCATCTCTAACAATGGCTGCTTCCTCAAAATCTTGGATTTCAATAAGTTTTTTCAAATATTCATTCTTTTCTTCGATTTTTCGCTTTAAAGCTATCTTTTTATGTGAAGAATGTGGTGTCTTTCCAACGTGCTCAAATTGTCCACCTTGAACTCTGCGGACGATATCAATGATGTCATCTTTAAATGTTGCATAACAATTAGCACACCCAAATTTACCAACATGTGCAATATCTTTCAAAGTCATATGACATGATGGGCAACGTTTTTCTTCTTTAAACGCTACTTCTTGAAAATTAATGCCATGTTTCGTAGCTAAATGTTGTAAAATTTGCTTAACAACAAATGCTTCTTCGAAATTATCTTGATGTTCTTGATATTCAGGTTGTTCATTAGCTTGATTCCACGGATGGTGCCCCTCAGCACAAGTTTGACACACCATTTTTTCTTCTGTTTTATTTTTACTTGTAACTTTAACTTTTAATTCCGCTTCATTAAGTTGACAATTTTCACAAAGCACTTCAACACCTCATTTCATTTAGTAATAATTTATAACTGGTAACAAACGTTTTAAAATATTTGCTCTAATAATATCTCTAGAAACCATATCCATTGATAGCGTTTCTCTATCAATAACTGCTTGAATCATTTTAGCTTCACGTTCATTTATTAACATTTTATCTAAAAGCCCATCAATAATATAATAAGCTTGTTGTTGAGAAATAGAAGGTCCAATCAGCTGAAGCAAATGATTAATATAACCTGTTGCATCTTTATTTTCAATTTTAGTGATTCGGATGTAACCACCACCACCACGTTTACTTTCGATTTCATAACCATGTTCATTAGTGAATCGTGTTTTGATTACATAATTTAATTGTGATGGTACACAATCAAAACGCTGTGCGATATTCGCTCTCTGAATTTCAACGACATCTTCATTCGACTCTTCAAATAAACGTTTGATGTATTGTTCTATGATGTCAGACATATTGTGCATGTATATCACCCCTTTTTGACCTTCTTTGACTATATTATATGACCTATTTTGACCTTTTTCAATTAATTTGTTTTTATATTTTCAAAAATTTATGATGTTAGCCCTTCCATTTTATTGTATGATAGATTGTAGAAAAAACTAAAGGAATGAGAAATATATGCATATTCTAATTGGGATTATCGGAATTATCTTCTTTTTAGCACTTGCGTTTCTATTTAGCTCAGACAGGAAAAATATTCGCTGGAAATATGTAGGAATTTTACTTGCAATTCAGCTTATCTTTGCATTTATCTTGCTTAAAACTACAATGGGAATCAAGGTTATTGGTGGTATTTCAAACGGTTTTAACTACTTATTATTAAAAGCAGCAGATGGTGTTAACTTTGTATTCGGTGGTATTCAATATATCGATCCTAAGCAACCACCATTCTTCTTCAGTGTATTATTACCTATCGTATTTATTTCAGCGATTATCGGTATCCTTCAATACACAAAGATTTTACCTTTAATCATTAATGTTTTAGGATTCTTAATTTCTAAAATTAATGGTATGGGACGTTTAGAATCATACAATGCAGTTGCTGCAGCAATTTTGGGACAATCTGAAGTATTTATTTCAATTAAAAAACAATTACCATACATACCTAAGCAACGTTTATACACATTAACAGCTTCAGCAATGTCGACTGTTTCTGCTTCAATTATCGGTGCATACTTTACCTTAATTGAACCTAAATATGTTGTAACGGCTGTTGTCTTAAACTTATTTGGTGGTTTCATCATCGCTTCAATTATTAACCCTTATAAAGTTAATGAAGAAGATGACAAATTATTAGTTGAAGAAACTGAAGAAAGACAACAATCATTCTTCGAAATGCTAGGAGAATATATTTTAGATGGATTTAAAGTAGCTGTCATTGTAGGCGCAATGTTAATCGGATACATTGCTATTATCGCTCTATTAAATGGAATTGTAAGCAATATCTTTAGTACAGTTTCAGGTGGCGCTATTTCTTGGGATTTCCAAACATTAATTGGTTTTGTCTTTGCACCATTTGCATTCTTAGTCGGTGTGCCATGGCAAGATGCAGTTCAAGCCGGTTCAGTTATGGCGACAAAACTATTATCTAACGAATTTGTAGCAATGCAAGCACTTGGTAAACTTAGTGATTTATCTGAACACGCAAAAGGTGTTACATCTGTATTCTTAGTATCATTTGCTAACTTTAGCTCTATTGGTATTATTTCAGGTGCGATTAAATCACTTAATGACAAAAAAGGAGATACAGTTGCCCGCTTTGGTTTGAAACTATTATTCGGTGCAACACTAGTATCTTTCATTTCAGCTGCAATCGCTGGATTCTTTATTTAACAAATACATCAACATCGAATTAACCCCTTCAAAATTTTGACTATTCTCAGTCTCTTTGAAGGGTTTTTTTATGTATATCTTTATTTTTTATCATTTTTAATTTTGACATAAAAAAATAGCTCCTCCAAAGCTAAGTTTGAAGGAGATATTGTCTTCTCAACAAATCTATAAATATCAATAATTCGTTGATTTAGCATACATTAAGCTATGCTTTTTTTACAATATGATTAATAAAGTAATCAGTTACTCTATAGTCATCTGTTAATTCAGGATGGAATGATACGCCTAAATATTTACCTTGCTGGACGGCTACAATTTTCTCATTAACCTTACATAGGATATCTACGCCTTGGCCTACTTTTTCAATATGTGGCGCTCTTATAAAGACACCTTCAATATCTGTAGCGATACCTTTAATATCTAATTCTGTTTCAAAGCTGTCAACTTGTCTACCGAATGAGTTTCGTTGTACAGTAATATTCAACTTGTTAAGGTATCCTTCTTCACCAACTATATCTTGCGCTAGAACTATTAATCCTGCGCATGTACCAAACATAGGTAAAGTTGAATTTTGTAAAGCCTCTTTAAATCCATATAAATTCATTAATCGACGTAACGTTGTAGACTCGCCACCAGGTAATATTAAGCCCTCGATTTCTTCTAATTGTTCAACTTTTTTAACTGCAATACCTTCATGACCACTTAATTCAATATGTCTAATATGTTCACGTACTGCACCTTGTAATGCTAATACACCTATTTTCATATCTTACCAACCACGCTCTTGCATACGTTCTTCTAATGATAATTGATTGATATCTAAACCTTTCATAGCAGTGCCAAGTTCACTTGCTAATCTTCCAATTAGCTCATAGTCTTGGTAATGTGTTGTTGCTTGAACAATTGCTTTAGCAAATTTTTCTGGATCTTCTGATTTAAAAATACCTGATCCAACGAATACACCGTCGGCACCTAATTCCATCATTAAAGCAGCATCTTGAGGAGTCGCAACGCCACCAGCTGCAAAGTTAACTACCGGTAAACGACCATTGTCTTTAATTTGTTTTAAAATTTCATAAGGCGCACCGATATCTTTCGCAAAAGTCATAATCTCATCATCATTCATTACAGTCAATCGACTAACTTCTGAATTAACTTGTCTCATATGTCTTACAGCTTCAACAATATTACCTGTACCTGGTTCACCTTTAGTACGTAACATAGCAGCACCTTCACCAATTCTACGCGCAGCTTCACCTAAATTACGACATCCACATACAAATGGTACTGTAAATTGATCTTTTCTTAAGTGATATTCCTCATCTGCTGGTGTTAACACTTCTGATTCATCAATATAGTCAACACCCATCGCCTCTAATACTCTTGCTTCAGTGATATGACCAATACGTGCTTTAGCCATGACTGGAATAGAAACAGCATTCATTACTTCTTCTACAATTTTAGGGTTTGCCATACGTGCAACGCCACCAGCAGCTCTAATATCAGAAGGTACTCGTTCTAATGCCATAACTGCTACCGCGCCTGCTTCTTCTGCAATTCTTGCTTGCTCAGCATTAACGACATCCATAATAACGCCGCCTTTTTGCATTTCAGCCATACCTCTTTTGACTCTGTCTGATCCAATAATTTTACTCATTATACATAAAACCCCTTTTCAAGTTGATTAAATACATTGTAATGTATAAACTGATATTTAAAAAGGTACAAAATAAGATAAATTTAGGAGGTCAGTTATAAAATTGAAAAACACTTTATACCATCAACTTTATGAAAAATTAAAAAAACAAATAATTGAAGGTCAATTTAAAGAAGGCGATAAATTTTATTCTAAAAGACAATTAAGCAAACATTTATCTATCAGCCAAACAACCGTAGAGCATGCATATCAACTTCTATTAGACGAAGGTTACATTTATTCAAGACCTCGCTCTGGATATTTTGTGTCCGAAATTGAATCTTTAACAATTTTAAACAATCAACCTATCCCCTCTCTTTTTGATGATGATTCATATAAACCAAAAGCGAGTGATGAAGCTTATGATTATGCTTTTAATTTGGATGAAATAGATACGAAACATTTCCCTATAGAACTTTTCAGAAAGTATTCCAAAGATCTTTATGATACAAATCATTTAAATCAATTACGTAGAGGACATTTTCAAGGAGAATTACATTTAAGATTTCAACTGGCATTTTATTTATTTACTAATCGTGGTGTAATTTGTGATCCTAATCAAATTATAATTGGCTCATCTACCGAACAATTAGTAAATCAATTAGTCGATTTACTTTATACTTCAACATTTATTATCGAAAAACCTAGTTATCCACCAATCAAAAATATTTTAGATAAAAAACAAGTTGAATATGAACAAATTGAAGTTGAAGATAATGGAATAAACGTAGATGAAGTTATTAAATCACAAAAAAATATAGTATATATAACGCCTTCCCATCAATTTCCAACTGGATATGTGATGGACTTAAAAAAGCGAACTCAATTAATACAATGGGCTCAAGAAAAAGAAGAACGATTTATTATAGAAGATGATTATGATTCCGAGTTTAGATATTTCGGCAAACCCATTCCAGCAATTCAAGGTCTATATTCAAGAGGAGAAAAAGTGATTTATATCAGTACATTTTCAAAGTCTATTTTTCCTAGCTGTCGAGTTGCATATATGGTGTTACCCTATTCTATAATGAAAAAATATCATTCTCAAAATCACATTGAAGGCAACACTGTACCTGTTCATATGCAAAACCTTATTGCAACGTTTATATCTTCCGGTGGTTTTGAAAGGCATTTAAATAAAATGAGACGAATTTATCGTAGAAAACTAACCTATATTTTAAAAAGATTGAAACCTTACAAAGAGCAGCTTGATATTCAAGGTGCTGAAACGGGTATGCATTTTACAATTACAGTAAAAAATGGATTAACATTACAAGAGTGTCTTGATAGAGCAAACAAAGTAAAGTTAAAATTACAAGTTTATAATTTTGATGATGATCAAGACTATAAGAAAACCCCTAAATTTATATTAGGCTTTGGCGGTATAGACGATGATGCTTTAAAACCGCATGTAGACGCTCTAATAAAATCATTAATTATAAAGTAACACTTCTTTGATAAAAGTTAGTGTTACTTATGCAATAGCTTGTCTATTGTATAATAATTAATTTCCATTTTGTATTTCAATAAAGTATATAAAAGAGCAGTAAGATCATTTTCAATTAGATACCGTCTTACTGCTCTTCTCTATTTATACAATATTTTGTTTTCGATGATATCATTTTAAATTTATATAAACACAAAATTAAAGTTATACATACTTAGACAATCGAAAGTGTACATTATTAAATTATCATTTTCTTCGGCTCTCGCTTACTCATTTAGCTCTACTAAACTCGTTGCGCTCTTTTCTCGTTTCGTCAGATTCAAACGTTTTCACTTCGTCAAGCCATTTTCTTTGTGTTAACTTTTATTTTGACGTTTTAGACATAAAAAAAGAGACCTCACGGTCTCAATGCGGCTCATCGCATCCATTTTTGCCTGGCAACGTTCTACTCTAGCGGAACGTAAGTTGGCTACCATCGTCGCTAAGAACCTTTCTTGACTTGTGACAATCGCTTGCTTCTTTCCTCTCCTACGGCTCTCACTTACTCATTTAGCTCTACTAAACTCGTTGCGTTCTTTTCTCGTTTCGTCAGATTCAAACGTTTTCACTTCGCCAAGCCATTTTTCTTTGTGTTTGCTTTTTATTTTGACGTTTTAGACATAAAAAAAGAGACCTTGCGGTCTCAATGCGGCTCATCGCATCCATTTTTTGCCTGGCAACGTTCTACTCTAGCGGAACGTAAGTTCGACTACCATCGACGCTAAGGAGCTTAACTTCTGTGTTCGGCATGGGAACAGGTGTGACCTCCTTGCTATAGTCACCAGACATATGAATGT